>DASQJS010000378.1:0-4147 GCA_035630995.1 Steroidobacteraceae bacterium
TCTGGCTGCTGCTGATTGCCGCGGGAGTGACCCCCAAGGACCACCTGCCTTACTGGGTTGTGGCTTGCTGCTTCCTCGCGATTGGCCTTGGGACGCTGTTTGGCGGCTGGCGCATCGTCAAGACCATGGGCCAGCGCATCACCAAGCTGAAGCCGGTGGGTGGATTCGCGGCTGAAACCGGCGGCGCATTGTCGGTGGGCCTGGCCACGTTCCTCGGTGTACCGGTGTCGACCACCCACACGATCACCGGCGCCATCGTCGGTGTCGGCGCCGCGCAGCGTTCATCTGCGGTGCGCTGGGGTGTGGCCGGCAACATCGTCATCGCCTGGATCGTGACCATCCCTGCCTCGGCCGGCATCGCCGCCATTGCGTGGTGGTTAGGCGGCCTGCTCTTCTAGCGCCGCGCGCGCACCGGATAGACCGCGTTGTTGAGGATGCCGACGAGGCCCAGCGACACGGCCGCAATCAGAACCCAACCGGGCATGGAAATGCCGAGCAGCGTCCAGTCGATGTTGCCGCACTCCCCGCCCCCGGTCATGACCTTGCGGATCACCTCGAGCAGCGGAAACATCTGCAGCAGGTTGTCGAGCGGCGCGCCGCAGGCCGGCACCGTGCCCGGCGGCTGATGCTGGATCCATACATGACGCCCGGCCACCCAGGTCGCCGCGGCCGCAGCCACGAGGATGAAGCCGCCGTAGACGATGGCGCCCTGGTAACGCACGCGATGCACGGCAGCGATGAGAAAGACGATGCCTAACGCGCCGATGCACACGCGCTGGAACATGCACAGCGGGCAGGGTTCGAAGCCAAGATATTTCTCGGCGTATATCGCGTAGCCCAGCATTCCCGCGCAGATGAGGGCGCAGGCGAGATTGATCTTTTGCCGTCGGTCGAACATGGGCTTGCCAGGCGCTCGCACGCCACTTCGGAAAACGCCGTCGAAGCGACGGCGTCCGAGAATAGCCCAGAGATAGAAACGGGTGCTACTAACCTGCGCCGCGATCGCGCAGATCGCGCTCGATGTCCTCGAGTTTCGTATGGCGCACGTCTTTGCCGTGGACCATGTAGATCACGTATTCACAGATGTTCTTGGCGTGATCACCGATGCGTTCCAGCGCCCGCACGATCCACATGACATCGAGCGCGCGGCGGATGCTGCGCGGATCTTCCATCATGAAGGTGATGCACTGGCGCTGGATGGATTCGTATTCCTCGTCCACCACGCGATCCTGCCGCGCCACGCGCAGCGCGGCTTCGCTGTCCATGCGCGCGAAGGCGTCGAGCGCCTGGTGCACCATTTCCGAGACGATGCGGCCGAGGTGTTTGACCTCGCGATACTTGTCCGCGGGCCGCTCCATGGTAGCGAGCCTCGATGCGATGTAGCCGATCTTCTCGCCCTCATCGCCGATGCGCTCGAGGTCGGTGATGGTCTTGATGATGGCGACGATGAGACGCAGGTCGCCGGCGGCCGGGGCGCGCGTCGCGAGGATGCGCGAGCACTCCTCGTCGATCGAGACCTCCATGCCGTTGACCTTGAAGTCGTCACGGCCCACGGAGACGCCAAGGTTGCTGTCGCCCTCGATGAGGGCGGTCACGGCATTGGCGAGCTGCTGCTCGACCATGCCGCCCATGGTCAGCACCTTGTTACGCACGCGCTCCAGGTCTTCGTTGAAGCGGCGCGAGATGTGGTGCGAAAGATCGGCGGTTTCCATGGGTTCCTCAGGCGCAGTTTGTTAGTGGGCGATGACGTGCTGATGACATCAGGCACTCGCTGCGACGCGCCGCTCGAGCACGCGATCGTGCGGGAAGTGGCACGTGAAGGTGCTGCCACGCCCTTCGACGCTTTCGATTTCGAGCCGGCCACCGTGGCGATGCAATGCGTGTTTTACGATGGCCAGCCCCAGCCCCGAGCCGCCGGTCTCGCGTGAGCGGCCCGGGTCGACACGGTAAAAGCGCTCGGTGAGACGCGGTATGTGCTCGCTGGAAATGCCCGGGCCGGTGTCGCGCACCGAGAAATGCCCGCCCTCCTCGTCGGTCCACCAGCGGATCTGCATGCTGCCATCAGGTGGCGTGTATTTGGCGGCGTTATCCACGAGATTGGAAAACGCCGACTGCACCATCGCCTCTTCTCCGATGAGTTGCGCCGCCGACTCGATGACGACTTCGACCTGCCGCGGATGCACCGGACGAGCGAGCACATCCTTGCGAAGCATCGACGCCATCGCCGAAACATCGATGGGCTGACCCTTGATCGGCGCATCGTTGGCCTCGAAGCGCGACAGCTCGAGCAGGTCCTCGATGATGCGTGTCATGCGATCCGTCTGGCGGCGCATCTCGGCGACCGGCGCAGCCAGCTCGCCGAGACCCGGGTCGGCGCTGAAATTCTCGAGATATCCGGCAACCACGGTGAGCGGCGAGCGCAGTTCGTGCGAAGCATTGGCCACGAAATCCTTGCGCATCTGCTCCATACGGACTTCGCGCGTGACGTCGCGCAGCATGAGCAGTCGCTGGTCCTCGCCGTACGAGATGACCTGGAACGCAATGAAGCGTTCCGTCGGCGTGTCGAGGCGCACGATGACCGGCATGGAGAATTGACCACCGTGCAGGTAACGCACGAAGTCGGGATGGCGAACCAGGTTGTCGATGCGCAGGCCCAGGTCCGCTCGCCGCGACAGATCGAGCAACTCGCCGGCCTTGCGATTGAACCACACGATTTCGCCCTGCGGGTCGAGCATGACCACACCATCGGGCATGGCGGCGGTGGAACGCCGCAATTCGCGGAACAGCCGTGTGAGCTTTTCCTTGTGAAAGCGCTTGCGACGATGCAGGCGCACTACCTGTGCCACCACATCTCCCCACAGGCCCATCGCATCCGGTGGGTCGGCGATGCTGCGGTGCTGAAGCCAGAAATCCAGTGCGCGCAGCTGCCAGAGGTTCCAAGCCAGGTACAGCCCAAGTGCGCCGCTGATGCCGAGCCAGACCGAACCGGCGAGCCACCCGAGCATCGCACCGGCTGCGAGCGCCGCGAGAATCCGCAGCACGACGTAGACGAAGGCGGTGGCGCCCGAATTCATCGCTCTAGAGTGGACGCGCCGAGAACCGGTACCCCGAACCGCGCACGGTCTGGATCAGCCGGTCGTAGCCGTATTCTTCGAGCGCCTTGCGCAGGCGACGGATGTGGACGTCGATGGTGCGCTCCTCCACATAGACGTTGCCGCCCCAGACGCGATCGAGCAGCTGCTCGCGCGTGTACACGCGCTCCGGGTGCGTCATGAAGAAGGCCAGCATGCGATATTCGGTGGGGCCCAGCGCCACGGTGCGTTCGCCCGAGCTCACGCGCTGGCTGCTCTGGTCGAGTACCAGACCCTCGACGTCGATGCGCTCGGTGCCTTCGACCGGAGTCGTGCGCCTCAGCACGGCGTTGATACGCGCCAGCAGTTCGCGCGGCGAAAAGGGTTTGGTGATGTAGTCGTCGGCGCCGCCTTCGAGCCCCGCAACCTTGTCCCCCTCTTCGGCGCGCGCGGTGAGCATGATGACCGGCAGCTCGCGCGTTTCGCGGTCGCGCTTGAGCGCGCGCGTGAACTCGAGGCCGCTGGTATCGGGAAGCATCCAGTCGACCAGCAGCAGGTCGGGCAGCTTGTTGGCGACTTCGGCGCGACCGGTGCGGGCATCGGCCGCTTCGCGGACTTCGAACCCGGCACGACGCAATCCGAACGCGATCATCTCGCGTATGGGGCGTTCGTCCTCGACTACCAGAATCTGTTTGGCTGACATGGTTGCTGACACGGCATCACAGGTGACGTTTTTGTGGCGTGCGCATTACAACGGCAGTCTATTGCAGTTTGATTACACCGAGGATTGCGTTACACGATCCCTGACATAAACGGGCAACGCGTCGGCTGGATCGAGGATTTGGCCGGCCGCCACCGCGAGCCGCGCGAGAGCCAGCACCTCGCTGGCACGCGGCAGCAGGTCGGCGTGCAATCTGGCGCCCGCCACCCGGCAGCTCTCGGCCAACGCGGGCCAGGCCAGGAGGCCGCGTCCGGCGGCAGCCCAGGCCCCGCTTGTGTCCGGCGGCAGGAGCACCGCCGCCGCGGCGCTCACGTGTTCCGCGCCCGACGTGAGCACACCATCGACCTCGAACGTC
>DASQJS010000379.1:0-6742 GCA_035630995.1 Steroidobacteraceae bacterium
CGGGCTCGATGTCCAGGCGCGCGAAGCCCTGTGGAAAGTGGTGCGCGAGCTGCGCCACGAAGGCTGCTCCATCGTGCTCACCACGCACTATCTCGAAGAAGCCGAGGCGCTCGCCGACCGCGTCGCGGTCATGGCGCGCGGCCGGCTCATCGCCGGTGGCAGCGTCAACGAAATCCGCGCGCACGTGACGCGCAAACAGGTGAGCTGCGTGACCCGACTCACCGCCGACACGGTTAGCGCCTGGCCCGAGGTCGTACAAGTGGAATTGGAGCGCGACCGCCTGAAGATCACCACGCGCAACGCCGAAGCGCTGCTCGTGCAGCTGTTCCGCGAGGATCCGCAGCTTTCCGACATCGAAGTCAAGCGCGCCGGGCTCGCCGAAGCGTTCACCGAGCTCACCAACGACTCCAAGAAGGAGGCTGCATGAACGCCGTCAGCAACATGTCAGGCTCGCGCCTGTGGGCCGCGTACCTTGGTGAGATGCGCTTCGAGTTCATCAAGTCACTGCGCACGCCGGCTTTCGCCGTGCCGACGCTATTATTTCCGATTCTCTTCTATGTGATGTTCGGCATCTTTTTCGGAAGCATGCGTGGCAACAGTGGCCAGGCGGCGTACCTGTTCGCCACCTATGGCGTCTTCGGCGCCATGGGACCGGGGTTGTTCGGCTTTGGCGTGTCGCTCGCCATCGAGCGCGAGCAAGGCCTGCTCACGCTCAAGCAGGCGCTGCCGCAGCCTCCCGGCGCCTATCTACTGGCGCGTGCCGCCATGGCCATGCTGTTCGTCGGAATCATCGCGCTGATGCTCACGTCGATGGCCGTGTTCGTCGGCCACGTACCGCTGACGTTTTCGCAGGGCATCCGCCTGTTCGCGATCGATGTGTTCGGCGCTTTGCCTTTCTGCGCCATCGGCATGTGGGTCGGCTCAATGGTTTCAGGCGCAGCTTCGCCGGCCATCGTGAACCTGATCTTCCTGCCCATGGCCTTCCTGTCGGGCCTGTGGGTACCACTGCAGTTCATGCCCAAGGTCCTGATCGACTTCGCGCCGATCTGGCCCTCCTACCATCTTGCACAAATGGCACTGAGCACCGTGGGGGAAAAGAGCAGCGGCACCACCATGGGTCACGTGGCGGTTCTCGCCGGCGTCACGCTGGTGTTCTTCCTGCTAGCCATGCGCCGGATGCACGGAAGCGGATTCCGATTGTTAGGCGCCCAGCCGAAACGCACGCTGGCGATCGTCGCCGGCGTCTGCGCGGCGGTGATTGCCTTGTCGTTGTCGGGCGTGTTCGGTGGCAGGGAAACGGACAATGCCTCCCCTGGCACCGCTTCCGTTGCCACCGGCACGCCCGCCGCGGAAGCCGCTGCCGGTATCGCAGCTCCTCAGGTGGTCGTGCTGTCGAATTTCGACGCCGGATCCGCTGCGACGGCCTATGGCGTCGGCTGGAGCGCGGCCGGAGACGACATGCGCGGGGGAAATTCGCACGCCAGCCAGCGCGTGGTCGATGACGGCGCCGGCGGCAGCAAGGGCGCGCTCGAAGTGACGGGCGCGGTCGGCGACCAGATCCAGTACCCATTCGCCGGCACGATGTTCTTTCCGGAGGGCCCGCCCATGCAGGGCCTCATGGACTACTCCGGCAAGAAGACCCTCTCTTTCCAGGCACGCGGCGATGGCCGGCGCTACATGCTCATGGTGATCTCGGGGTTGGCCGTGGAAGGCATTCCGCTCATGGTCGACTTCGAGACGGGGCCTGAGTGGCACGAAGTGCGGCTGGAAATCGCCAAACTCGGCGCCGCGGACTGGAAGCGGGTGCGCGCCATTGGCGTCGGCACCATGGGACCCGCAGGCGCATTCCGCTTCCAGATTGATGATGTGCGCGTGGAGTAAGATCGCACCGGGAACCGACTACATGCGCCTCAAACAACTGCTGCAAAACATCCGGGAGCCACCCCCGACCTCGATGGTCGGCCGCATGATCGGCGTCGACGGCCGCGTCATGCGCAACATGCCGTTCGTGATCCTGTTCAATCTGGCCTGGTTGTTCGTCTACCCCGCCATCGCAGGCGCACCGTTCGTGCGCGTCATCCTGCCCACCATCATCAGCCTGCCGCTGTTCGTCTATCTGCACTTGTGCTCGTACTACTACGGTGGCTCCAACGAAGTGCGCCTGCGGTACATCGCCGGCATCTTCCTGCTGGGGCTGGCGCTGACCTATTTCAACCTTGCCGCGGTCGGCTACCTGATCTTCGGCTATTTCAGTGTTGCTTTCGCCGTGCCCACCCGTATCGCGTGGAAGGTGATATTCGGTGTCTGCGCCGCCTACGTCATCGAGATCATCCTGCTGGGTCACAACACCCAGACTGTGCTCAGCTGCACCTTGCCTGCGGCGTTGCTCGGGGTCTCGGCTCTCTACGCCGCCTACACCACGCATCAGCAGATGGCATTGCGCCGGAGCAACGAGGAAATCCTGCGCCTGGCGACGATGGCAGAACGCGAGCGCATCGGCCGCGACCTGCATGACCTGCTGGGCCACACGCTGTCGGTGGTCGCATTGAAATCGGAGCTGGCACGCAAGCTCATCGACCGCGATCTCGAAGCCGCGCGCAAGGAAATCAGCGAGGTCGAGCGCGTGGCGCGCGACGCACTCTCTCAGGTTCGCAACGCGGTCTCGGGCATCCGAAGCACCGCGCTTTCTGCTGAACTGGTCGCGGCAACCGCCCTTCTCGAAGCGCAGGGCGTCAAGGTGAAGTGTGAAACCGAGAACGTGAAGCTGCCGCACGACCGGGAGACGGCGCTGGCACTGAGCCTGCGCGAAGCCGCCACCAATATCCGCCGGCATTCGGGCGCGTCCGGCGTGACGATCCGCGTGAGGAAAGAGTCATCGGCAGTCGTCGTCGAAGTCGCGGACGACGGCCGCGGCGGCCGCATCGTGCCCGGCAATGGATTGAACGGAATGCGCGAGCGCCTCGACACCGTAGGAGGCACGCTCTCACTCACCGCCAACGAGAACGGCGGCACGCTGCTGCGCGCGTCGGTCCCCGTTGCCGCATGAAGAGGGCCGCATGATCCGGATCCTGCTGGCCGAAGATCAGGCCATGGTGCGCGGTGCGCTCGGCGCACTGCTGCGCATGGAACGCGATATCGAAGTGCTCGGCGACGCCGCCGATGGCATGCAGGCGCTCTCCGAATGCCGGCGGCTGAAGCCGGACATCGTGGTCACCGACATCGAGATGCCCGGCATGACCGGCATCGAGCTGGCGCAGAAGATCCAGGCCGACGGCCTGTCATGCAAGGTGGTCATCGTCACGACGTTCGCGCGCCAGGGCTACTTGCGGCGCGCGCTGGACGCCGGGGTCAAGGGCTACCTGCTCAAGGATTCACCGGCCGAGAAGCTGGCTGAAGCGCTACGCAATGTGCACCGTGGCGGCAAGGCGATCGATCCCGCACTGGCGGTGGAAGCCTGGAATGAGTCGGATCCGCTCAACGATCGCGAGCGCCAGACGCTGCGGCTGTCGGGCGAAGGACTGTCCGCGCCGCAGATCGCCGAGCAGCTCGGATTGTCCGCCGGCACCGTGCGGAACTATCTATCCGAGGCCATCGGCAAGCTCGGCGCCAACAATCGTATCGATGCGTACCGTCTCGCGCGCCAGCGCGGCTGGCTGTAAGAGGTGCCGGGCCGGGAAACCGGGAAAACTCTGAAGGTCGCCGGGTGTGAAAAGGCGTTCACCGAGTTTTCCCGGTTTCCCGGCCCGGCACCGTCCTACGGCACCGTCCTATCCGCGGCCGATATAGGGCATCTTGGTCGCGAGAATGGTCATGAACTGAACGTTCGCCTCGGGCGGTAGTTTGGCCATCTGCAGCACCGCGTTGGCGACATGACTTACGTCCATCATGGGCTCCGGGTCCGGCAGGCGACTGCCGAGCTGGGTCAGTGCATTGCCGATGTCGATCTGACCGCAGGCGATGTCGTACTTGCGCCCGTCCAATGAAGTCGCCTTCGTCAATCCCGTGATCGCGTGCTTCGACGCCGTGTACGGCGCGGAATTCGGCCGCGGCGCATGCGCTGATATCGACCCGTTATTGATGATGCGGCCGCCGCGCGGCGTCTGATCCTTCATCAGCCGGAATGCCTGCTGCGTGCACAGAAACGCGCCGGTGAGATTGGTGTCGATGACTTCGCGCCACTTCTCATAGGGCATGTCTTCGAGCGGCAGGAATGGCGCATTCAATCCGGCGTTGTTGAACAGCACGTCTAGGCGGCCGAACTTTTCGTGCGTGGCGTCGAACAACGCGCGCACCTCGTCAGGTTTCGTCACATCCGTCACGACGCACAACGACTGCGCTGCATCGCCCGCCTCTCGCGCCACGGCTTCGAGCTTGTCGGCGCGACGCCCCGCGAGCACCACGCGAAAACCGTCGCGCAGAAAGGCGATTGCCGTGGCCTTGCCTATGCCGCTGCCCGCACCCGTTATCAACGCCACCCGCTTTTCCGTCATGCCTGGCCCTTATGTTTACGCGTCGCCCCGCCGCAACAGGAGCTCCGCGAATGCGCCGTTTTCGTCGACCCGCAGCTCCATTTCTATGGGCTGGCAGCAGACCTGGCAATCTTCGACATAACTGCACAGACCGGCGCTGGCATCCACGCTAGTCTCGAATTCTTCGCCGCAATAGGGGCAGCTGACGCGCGTGAATTCGCTCGAGGCGGCACTGTCAAATGTGGCGGCATCGCCAGCAATGACGGGCTCGAGCCCGTAGAGCGCATCCACTTCGGCGTCGGTCAGCGGTTTTTCTGGAGAGTTCATGTTCACTCGCGGTTCGATGATGGCACGACTCGCGCTGCTCGTCGGCATCAGCCTCGTGACGATGGGCAACTTCGCCTTCTGCAGTTTCAATTCCGGCCCGGGCGGCGGTACCGGTTTGCCCGGTGGGCCCGATGGGCCCGGCGGCAACGACAGCTTCCGGAGCACTCTCGTCCTGCGCAACGTGTCCGGTGTGGAGACCTCGAGCTTCGTGTTCGGCGAGGCCATACGCTTCGATTTCGCCGTCGAGAATCGAACCGCCCGCCAGTTGCGCCTCTCCTTCCCCGACGCCCAGACGACGGACTACCTCGTCGTGAACCAGGGCACCACCCAGATCCGCTGGATGTGGTCCGAGGGCCAGTCCTTCGCGCAGGTGGCCACCGAGCTCGTGTTCGAACCCTATTCCACCAGGTCCTTCTCGGTGACGTGGAATGGCAACCTCAGCGACGGTACGAACCTGCCGCCGGGCGACTATCAGGCGCGCGGACTCATGGTTTTCGACGGTTACGAGACCAACCCGCTGGCGCCCAGCGAACTCGCTGCGCCGTTGGTGCCATTCACCGTTCGCTGAAAACATTCCCGGATTCATGCACCCCGGCGGGCGCCTGCCTCGTATAGATGGCAGACACGCAAATCAGGAGCCCGCCGTGAGATTCAGAGCCTTTTCTGCCGCCTTGGCCGCCGCCACCGCCCTCGCCCTGCCCGTTGCCGGGTTTGGGGTCGAGCCCGAACTCAATATTCCGAATTTCAGTCATCTGAAGCACAAAGCCACCGAATCGGTGGATGTGACGCTCGATGGTTTCCTGATGCGCATCGCCCAGAAATTCGCTGCATCCCATGCCGCCGAAGAGGCGCATGACGAGGCTATTTCGATACTCCAGGACATAAAGTCCGTGCGCGTGCGCAACTTCACTTTCGACTCCGACAACGCGTATTCCATGGCGGATATCGACAGTGTCCGCAAGCAATTGAAGGCGCCCGGCTGGAGCGCGCTGGTGCAGGTCCACAGACGGGATAACGAGGACGTGGATGTCTACGTCTGCCTCGAGGACGACAAGGTCAAAGGTCTGGCCGTGATCGCCAGCGAGCCGCGCGAGTTCACCATCGTGAACATCGTCGGGAGTATCGATCTCGATAAGATCTCGCAACTCGAAGGAGAATTCGGCATTCCCCGAATGAGTGAACAAGTTGAGTGAACAAGTTGAGTGAGAACGAGTGACAAGACCCCGTGAGCCTCTCCGCCGCCCAACCGATGCCTGATTCGCTGCTCGCGCAGGCGCGTGCCGGAGACCGCGACGCGTTCGCCACGCTGGTTCGGGCACACCAGGGGTCGGTGTTCAGTATTGGCCTGCGCATGCTCAGCCGGCGCGACGCGGCCGAAGACCTGGCGCAGGACGTGTTCCTGCAGCTGTACCGCAAGCTCGATTCCATCGAGTCGCTCGAACACCTGGGATTCTGGCTGCGTCGCGTGGCGGCGAACCTGGCCATCGACTGGCTGCGGCGCCTGCCCTACAGCGCCACGCGGCCACTCGAAGAAGGCGCGGAAGTCGCGGCCCAGGAAAAGGACCAGGATCTGCTCATGAGCCGCGAACTCATGCGGTTGTTAGGCGAGCTGGCGCCGCACCCGCGCGCGGTGATGCTGCTGCGCTACCAGGAAGACCGTGACGTCGCCGAGATCGCCGCGATGCTCGACATGCCCGTGAATACCGTGAAGAGCCACATCAAGCGCTCGTTGACCGCGCTGCGCGGCCAGATGATCGGCGCGAAGCTGGTCGATTGCGAGGAACTGCCATGAACGAAAATTTTGCCAATGAATTTGAAAGGGAACTTCGCCGGCGCCTGCGGCCCGTGGAGGCCCCCGAAGGCTTTGCCGAAAGGCTCATGGCCGCGTTGCCTCCGGAGAAGAAATCCACGGTGGTTGCGTTCATCCCCAAGGCCTCGCGCCCGGT
>DASQJS010000380.1:0-8052 GCA_035630995.1 Steroidobacteraceae bacterium
AGGGACGATGAGTAAAAAGCAGTTCGACGACCTGTTCGATGAAGCGCAGGCGTTGTCGGAAGCCGGGGACAGCGATGGTTCGCTCGCGAAGTACCTCGCGGCGCTCGGTCTCGAGCCCGAAAATCCCAACGTTCTCTACAAGGCGCGTGTGGCGCGGTCTTGGAATAAAGATCGAAGGTGAAGAGGGCCCGATCGAGGGCAGGTTCGGGCATGCGCCCGTGCGCCTGAACCCTGACGCCGATGGCGAAGTCGTGTGGGCAACGAGACTGTGTCCGGTACGCGCCCGCATCAACAACATTCCATTTCCGGAATCCGGCTTCGCGTACGGAGACGTGGTGCTCAATGACGGCGCAGCCGTGGGTTATCGGCTCGACAGCCACGGTCGCGAAACGGCGGTGTTCAACGTGCTCGAAATGTTCGAGCCAGGAACTTTCTCGACCTATCGAGTCGACCTGGTGGCCGAATCCGTCGCGCACGTCGAAGCATTCGAGAAACTGTGTGATGCACGTGACCTGCAGTCCGAGGACTGGAACAGCAGCGTGCAGACGATCTGCAAGGCCTGCAGCGAGGGCCGCCCTCACGACAAGCACGACCACACGCCCGTCAAAGCGCCGTGGAAGCCCGAGCGGCAACTCGCCGTGGCCGCAAAGGATGAAAATGACGTGAAAGCTGTGATCGACGCGTGGGACGGAAATGTGACGGAGTGGGGTCCTGCGTTGAAACGCTGACGCGTCGCGGTCAAGTCTCGCCGGCCGCGATGGTCGTAGGCTTCGGCGAATTCTTCGGCCCCAGCCTGCCGACGATGGGTAGTTTGATGGACAGGCTCTTGGGGTCCACGCCGAAATTGAGCCCGAGCAGATTCACTTCGAGGCCTTCTTCGATTCCCGCAGCCACGCCAAGCACGCCGAGCAGGTTCACCTGGCCGCCCGTGCCGCTCGGCGTCTTGTTGACTGAACGCCAGCCGAGATAGTCCTTGCCGATGGCGGTGGGCGGCATGTCCACGCGTAATTCCGGCACACGGCGCAGCACGAAGGCCACGAAGGTGTTGGAGTTCGGGCCCGGCCAAACGTGATAGCTGTTGGGATAGGGATATTCGCTCACGGCGGTTTCGATGCGCTGGATGATGGCGTCGACGCCCGGGCCGCGGATGTCGCCCAGCAACTCGGGCCGGCTGCCATACCAGTAGCCGTCCGCGGGACGATTGCGCGTAACCAGCGCAGTGCCGGTGCGCTTGAGCCGCCACCCCATGACCTCGTGCACCATGAATTCCTTCGCATTGCTGGGTTTCACGGCGATCCAGGTGTGCACGCCGAACCAGCCGCGCCAGCTCACGGCGCGCGCGGAATAGACCTGGACGACTGCTTCCTGCGTGGTGGCAGGATCGGGCGCGAGCCCGGCTGGTTCACGCGACGCCGTGCGCCAGTCGCGTGCGGCGAGCTGGCCGCTGAAACTGAGGTATGCCAAGGCCAGGGGCAAATACGCCACGACCAGTGCAAAGGTGAGGCGGCGCTTTTTTCCGGATGGCATAGGGAACTGACACTAGCAGTGTTGGCCGAGTTCCGGGCCGGGCTATGCTTGGATCCATGAGAAAGCCCGACCTTGATTCGCTGCGACTGGAAACCCCGCGCCTGGTCCTGCGTCCTTTGCGAATGGAAGACTTCGACGCGTGGGCCGCCATGCACGACGACGAAATCACGATGAAGTACATCGGTGGCCGCCAGCCGCGCGCGACGGCGTGGCGCATGTTCATGTGCATGTGTGGTGCGTGGTCCATGACCGGCATCGCCATGTTCTCGGTCCTCGAGAAAGCGAGTGGCAAGTGGGTGGGGCGCCTGGGGCCGTGGTATCCGGATGGCTGGCCCGACCACGAGGTGGGCTGGGGCATCGCCCGCGAGCATTGGGGCAAGGGTTACGCCACCGAGGGCGCCGCGGCGACGATGGACTACGCGTTCGACGTGCTCGGCTGGACCAACGTCATCCATTGCATCGAAGAAAACAACGCCGCCTCGCAGGGTGTGGCGAAGCGCCTCGGTTCACAGCTCCTGCGCCGGGTGAAGATGCCCGCGCCCTACGAGAATTTCGTGGTGGACGCCTGGGGACAGACGCGCGAGTAGTGGAAGAAAAGGGGGTCAGGCACCGTTTCCTAGCAAACGGTGCCAGGCACCGATTTGGCGCTGTCTTGTCATTTTCCACCCCACTCAACTATTCGGGCGCATGCGTCCGTTTTTCCGCTCCTGTCCGTCGGGGCGTGCGGGCTAGATTCTTCGTATGGCTCGCCCACCAAGAATCATCGTCGCGGACTGGTGCTATCACTTCCTGAATCGCGCCAATAGAAAGGCTGAAATTTTCCACGAGCCTTCGGACTACGATGCATTCATCGGGCTCGTCGGCCAAGCCCAGCTTCGCTTTTCGGTACCCATCCTTGCGTACTGCCTGATGCCGAATCACGTGCATTTCGTCGTTCGACCTGGTTCCGGCGAGGATCTCACGCGATGGGCGCACTGGCTGTTCACATCTCATGCACATCGCTATCGCACGAAGCACGATTCGAGCGGTCATGTCTGGCAAGGCCGTTTCAAGACGTTCGCAATTCAGGGCGACCAGCATTTGCTCACAGTGCTGCGCTATGTCGAGCGCAATGCGTTGGCGGGAAAACTCGTGGATCGGGCGGAAGAGTGGCGATGGAGCAGCCTTCGCTGGCGAACCCATACGTCGACGCCCGTGACACTCGGCGTTTGCCCTGTCGACCTGCCGAGCTACTGGGTTGATTACGTGAATCAGCCCCAGACGGCGGTGGAACTCTCTGAGATCAGGACCTGCGTCAGCCGGCAGCGGCCTTTTGGTGCCGAGGAGTGGGTGAGCGAAGCGACTGATCGGCTTCAGAACCATCAATCGCTGGATCCGATCGGGCGCCCGCGCAAAAGGAAGCCTGGCACCGTTTCCTAGAAAACGGTGCCTGACCCCAATAGCGGAGCGATGGCGTCGACCAGCCGGTCGGGCGACGCGGGGCGACCATCGAGCCATTCGGATTCGAACTCCGCGATTTCGATGCCGATGACCTTGCGCTTCGCCAGCAACGTTGCGCAGGCGCGCAGGTCGTCGAGCGAGAGTCCGTCGGAAACCTGGTATTCGATGGGAACGATTCCGGGCTCGAGCACATCGCAGTCGAGGTGCACGTAGACGTCGCGCATGCCCACCGCGGCGGCGAGCCGCGCGGGGAGGTTGGGTCCGATTTCCACTACCTTCAGCTGCCCGGTGGCGATGAGTTCTTTTTCATGCGGGTCGAGGTCGCGGGCGCCGACCAGCACGACGTTCGACAGCTTCAGGCCGGCGCCCAGGCCGCTGTCCCAGTGGCCGGCCGCGCCGGTGAGCACCATGCCGCCCAGGTAGGGCACGGCGTTGGAGCTGGGCAGGTTCGAATCCCCATGCGCGTCGAACCACACGATGCAGGCGTCCGGGTGGCGTTCCGCAATCACGGGGATGGTGGCGAGCCCCGCGGCGCACCGGCCCATGGCGACGATGGCGCGGTGGCCGTGGCTCAACGATTCGCGCAGAGCGTCGGCGAACGCGTGCAGGTCACCGCGCGCCGCGGCGAGCTGTTCGTTCCAGGCGGTGCTCGGCAGCGGCGCATGCGGCGTGCTCACGAACGTGGTGTCGAGGCCGTAGCGGCGCGCCAGCAACGCGCCGAGCATCTGCGCGCCCGCGGTGCCGCGGGTGTTGCGGTCCCCGGCGCGTCCGCGGTAGACGATGAGTGAACGGGAATTCATCGGCCGCGAGACTAACCACTTCGAGCCCAATGCGCTACCCATGACGCTGCCCTGGGCACTACTCACACGTGGCACACCTACCGGAGAGTACTCCATGCCCTGGGGGAAGCGGCTCGTGCGGATCGTGCTCGTGCACCGACAGCAGGCGGCGTTCGCCGCCACGCCTAACAAAGACCATCGCGCCGCTCGCGCCTTCGTTCTGCCAGCCCTCGCGTTCGAGCGCGGCGAGGCCGTCGGCGAAACTCTGGCGCAGGTCGCTGCCGGGCGGTAGTTCGGTGGCGTCGAGCACGTTGTGGAACATGTCGCGGAGCACGAGCCAGCGTGAGAGCCGGGACGTGGCCAGGGGGTCGTACTTGCTTCGTTTGGTTGTCATGGAGCGAACGTTATCGAGCGGCGTTCGCAGTCGTCCATTCAGTAGTCCGCGGCGCAGCGAACTGTATGAATTGGAAAAAATTACAAAAGAGAGGAGGGTAAGTGCGCGTCGCTGCGCAAGATTTGGGCGATGGCGGCAGAAAAAAACAGGCCGCGCTTTAGCGCGGCCTGTCTGCGGCGGTCAGTTCGCATTTCATAAGATGCTGGTTGCCGCCACGCGTAGCTTCACGTCGGTCAATCGGGAGGATTGCTTCATGAACCTACGATTTCAGTATTCACGATACGGCCAGGCGCGCGAAGTCGAATCGTTCTGAAACGGCGGTCATAAATCTCCTACAACATGCGACGAAAGCCAGCCTCTGCGCATCCATGACGGATGAACAAATCTTGGACTCTGCTACTGTCGGGCGCGTTGCTGGTCGAATTGTCGGGCGTAACGGCGTCCGCGCAGGTTGTCGGCACCAGCGCCAACAGTTTCGCGATCCGTGACGTCCGGGTGTTCGACGGGAAGAGAGAGTTCTCTCGAACGAATGTGGTGGTCATCGAGGGTCGCGTCGCGGCGATCGGCCAGCGTATTGCGCCGCCGGCTGGTCTGGCCGTCATCGAGGGACGCGGAAAGACGTTGCTGCCAGGGTTCATCGATTCGCACGTGCACGTATTCCCCGGTGCCCAGGCAGATGCTTTGCGTTTCGGTGTCACCGCCGAGCTCGACATGTTCAACCTGAGTCACGAGTTTGCGCGCTGGAGTGCGCAGCGCGAGTCGCTAAATGCCGTGTTCGAGGCGGATACATGGTCGGCCGGCACGGGCGTGACCGTCCCGGGCGGTCACCCGAACCAATGGGTGCCGGAGGACATGCCACGTCTGAGCGGCGCCGATGGCGCGCCGGCGTTCATCGAGGCACGTATCGCGGAAGGCTCCAACTACATCAAGCTGATCGTCGAGGACAATGCGGCGCTCGATCCGGCGAATCCGCTACATACCTTGTCGCGGCCCGAGTTGTGCGCCAGCGTCGCTGCGGCGCGGGCGCACGGCAGGCTGGTAGTCGCGCACGTCACGAACCAGGCCAATGCGCGCATGGCCATCGAATGTGGCGTGAACGGACTCGCACACACAGTTGTCGATGCGCCGATGAGCGCCGAGCTGGTGCGGCTCGCGAAAAAGCGCGGGGTCTTTGCGGTGTCGACATTGTCATTGCTGGCGGCTGAGTCCGGCGCTTCGCCTGGAGATCTCCCGGCCAGCGCGGATGTGCGACTGCTGTCAGCTTCTCAACGCGGCTCGCTGAACAGGACGACGCCCCTGGTCCATCCTGGGCAGCTTGCGATTGCACAGGAAAGCGTGCGTCGCATGCACGACGCTGGCGTAATCGTCCTCGCAGGAACCGACGCGCCGGCGCCAGGTACGGCACATGGCGTCTCGATGCATCGTGAGATGGCATTGCTGGTGCAGGCCGGGCTCACGCCGGTGGAGGCGCTGGCGGCGGCAACCTCCGTGCCCGCGAAGGTTTTTGGGCTCGGTGATCGCGGGCGTATTGCCGAGGGTAATCGCGCTGATCTGCTGCTCGTCGACGGCGATCCCACGGTCGAAATTGCGGCGACGTTGCGCATCGATCGAATCTGGAAGAACGGGTATCCCGTCGACCGCGCGGTACCCTGATCAGGTGCGGCCCCTTTTGACAGGAAATGGGGAGTGTCCCCATTTCAGCTCAGGCGGATGAGACCACGCTTGTGCGCGACGGCCACGGCCTCGGTGCGGCTGATGGCGTCTAACTTCCCGAGAATCGCCTTGACGTGGGTCTTGGCGGTGCCTTCGGTGATCGCGAGTCGGCGCGCGATGTCCTTGTTGCTGCGGCCCTCGGCCACGAGTTGCAGCACGTCGAGCTCGCGCGTGGTCAGGCTGGGCTTGGACATGCGCTGCAGCGCCTTGGCCGCGACGCCCGAAGACGTGTACGGGCGGTCATCGGCGACGGCGCGGATCGCCGACAGGATTTCCTGTCGCGGCGCGTCCTTCAGCAGGTAGCCTTTCGCGCCCTGGCTCAACGAACGGAAGATGTCTTCGTCGCCGTCGTACGTGGTCATGATGAGCAGGCAGGCCTTGGGGTGTTTCTCCAGGACCTTCTGCACGACGGCGGCGCCGTCGAGCTTGGGCATTCGCAGGTCGAGCACCATCACATCGGGCTTGTGCAGTTCGTACAGTTCCAGGGCCTCGGCGCCGTCGCCGGCTTCGGCGACCACTTCCATGTCCGGCTGCTGGTTGACGATGGCCGCGAGTCCGTCGCGCACCACCGGATGGTCGTCGGCGAGGATCACGCGAATCTTGTGGACCGGCGCTTTAACCGCGGCGTTCATTCTGTGCCTTGAGTTTGCTGACATTGGTGAGGTGGGGACGCGGCAGGTTGACGACGACTCGCGTGCCTTCACCGGGCTTGCTTTCGATCTGGAACTGGCCGCCGATGGCGCCGGCGCGTTCACGCATGTTGTTCAGGCCATAACCCTGTTGCGCGTACAGCTCGGGGCTCAGCGTCATGCCGCGGCCGTCGTCGATCACGCTCATGGTCCAGTGCGCCTCTTCCTCGAGCAGCACGATGCGGACCGTGCTCGGGTGCGCATGGCGCAGTGCGTTGCTCACCGCCTCCGTGGCGATTCGCAGCAGTTCGTGCTGGCGCTCGGGGACGAGGCCATCGCCGATGACAGCGCCTTCGAAACTGCAGATGGCGCGACCTTCGACGGTGGCGCGTTCGGCGAGCTGGCGCAGTGCGAGCTCGAGGCCCACGCGCTTGGTCTGATCCGGTCGCAACGCCATCACCGAGCGGCGCGCGTCGGCAAGGCCCTGTTTGGCGAGATCGTGGATGCGCGTGAGGATGGAAGGCAGCGGCGAGTTGCGCGCGCATTCGTGCATGGCTTCTTCGGCCGCGCCCAGCTGCATGAGGATGCCGGTGAAACCCTGGGCGAGTCCGTCATGGATTTCCTGGCCGATCCGGTTGCGTTCGGCAAGAACGGCGGCGTCCTTCGCGGCCATGCCGAGCTTCTTGAGCCCGATGCACAGCGTGATCTGGTGCGCGACCGCAAGCGCGAGTTCGGCGCGCTCGGCGTTCAACGCCTCATCCTGGAGGAACGCCAGGCCGATGCAGCCCACGGTCTGCTCGCCGACCACCACGGGAAGTAGATAGACGCTCTTGTGGCCTTCGCGCGCGTGCCACTCGGCAGCGCCGGGCCACTGGATGCGGTCGAGCGGCTGCACCTGGTAGAACGATGGTTCGGTGAAGAGCGCGAGCACTTCGCTCAGGCGGGTCTCCTCCGGCGTAGCCGTGGCCTGGTAAGGTGGCGGCGCGACCTTGCCGCCCTCGACGTGGATGAAAGTCTTCCAGAGATTGGCGGCCTTGTCGAAGCCGATGGTATACGCCGCCACGGCACCGAGCTGGCGCGTGGCGTCGATGAGGATGTTGCTGACGAAATCCTGCGGGTCGGCATCGCGCGCGAGCTTGGTGAGATTCGTGCGCAGCAGCGCGTTGGCCCGCGTCGCGGATGACAGGCGTTCTTCGGCGGCCATCTCGCGTTCACGCCGCATGGTGTCGACGAGGCGCTGGCGATGCAGGGCGGCGCCGACCAGGCCCGCGGCAATCTCGAGGGCCGAGACGATGGAAGAATCGAACTCGCGTACGCGCTGCCAGTCATCGAAGCCGATCACACCGACGTATTCGCCATCCACGAGGATGGGCACGATCGCCGAGGTGCGGGCCTTGTCGCTCGTGATGCTCACGCCTTCGATGGCGCGCGCCGCGTCGGGACAGAACACCACGCTCTTGCCGGCCTGGAGCATGGTGCAGAACTGATCGGAGCGCGGCTCATTCCACGGGTCCGTGCATTCGCCGGAGGACATGGGGCACACGGCGTCGCTCAGGGATTCGGTGACCCA
>DASQJS010000381.1:0-2590 GCA_035630995.1 Steroidobacteraceae bacterium
CACACCTGCGGACAGGTGCAAGTCCGAGGCGTTATTCTTTACGGCGAAAGCGAGGAGCTGGGCGACGTCGACGGCCATGCGGTGTCCCTTGAAAAGCGCCGTTGAGTATAGACCCGGGTATCACTGATCAATATGTTATCCAAGCCGCAGAATTGCTCTGAGGGCGTCATACGCCTCCACAGTCGCATCGCGCAGGCCTGCCTGGCGGCCTCCCGAAGTGTCGATTCCGTCACGCTTCTGGCCGTTTCGAAGGGTCAAAGCAGCGCAGCAATCAACGGCGCCGCAAGCGCCGGAATCGAGGATTTCGGCGAGAACTTCCTGCAGGAAAGCCTCCCCAAGATCGAAACTCTTGCCGGTCGCGAACTCACCTGGCACTTCATCGGGCGCCTTCAGGCTAACAAGACGCGGCCGGTGGCCGAAAATTTCGCATGGGTGCACACCGTGGACCGCCTGAAGATCGCCGAGCGCCTGTCGGCGCAGCGCCCGGATCACCTGCCCCCGCTCAACCTGTGCCTGCAACTCCACGTCGGTGGTGAAGCCAGCAAGGGAGGTATCGAAGCTGCCGACGTCGCGCCGCTTGCGGCCGCGGTCCGCGAACTGCCGCGCCTCCGTCTGCGCGGTCTCATGTGCATGCCGCCCGCTGAAGATTCCATTCCTCGTCAGCGCCAGTGGTTTCGCGAGACTCGCCAGGTGTTCGACTATCTCAACGAACGCGGCCTGGGCCTCGACACCTTGTCGATGGGCACCAGCGGGGACTTCGAAGCGGCGATCGCCGAGGGCGCCACCATGGTCAGGATCGGCACCGCCATTTTCGGCCCGCGTGATTCCACCGCCCCGTAAAACAACAACTATCATCACCAACACATGAACATCAATGCAGCGTTCGTCGGCGGCGGCAACATGGGTGGCGCCCTCATCCGTGGGCTCATCGCCCGCGGCCTCTCCCCACAGAACATCAGTGTCGGTGAGGCCAACCAGCAGCGGCGCATCGCGCTTGCCGATGAGCTCGGGGTACACGTCACCGCCGACAATCGCGAAGCCGTGGCCAGCGCCGACGTCGTGGTACTCGCAGTGAAGCCGCAGGATATGGCGGGCACGGTGCAGGCACTCGCCGATGTTTTTGCGCAACGGCCACCACTCGTGTTGTCGATCGCCGCGGGCATCCGCATCGCGGACATCGTGAGCTGGTGCGGGCCGGGCGTCGCCGTAGTGCGTGCCATGCCCAATCGGCCGGCCCTGAACAGCGCGGGCGCGACTGCGATGTATGCGCCGGTTTCCCTGAGCGAGGCGCATCGTGGCCTCGCCGCGGCCGTTCTCGGTGCCGTCGGTACCGCAGTGTGGGTGCATGAAGAGGATGCGCTCGACGTGGTCACCGCCCTGTCGGGCAGCGGTCCCGCCTACTTCTTCCTGCTTGCCGAATTGATGACCGATGCCGCGGTGAACCTCGGCCTCGACCGCGCCAGCGCGCAGGAGCTCAGCATCCAGACGCTGTTCGGATCCGGACGCATGGCGCGCGACAGCGACGGCGACCTGGCCCGGCTGCGAGCCGAGGTCACCTCGAAAGGCGGCACCACGGAGGCCGCGTTGCGCTCATTCGACTCGGCAAACCTGCGTGGTATCGTCGCGGCCGCAATTTCTGCCGCTACTGACAGGAGCCGGGAATTGGCACAGGCATTTGGAAATAAGAAATAACCATGAACGCCCTCTACTACCTCGTCGACACCCTTACCTCGCTCTATCTCGGCGTGCTCATCCTCAGGCTGATCATGCAGATTGCGCGCGCCAACTTCCGCAATCCGTTTGCCGAAGCGGTGCTCCGGCTCACGAATCCCTTGATCATGCCGCTGCGGCGCGTGTTGCCGCCGGTCGGCAAGATGGATTCGGCCACGGTGCTCGCCATCGTGCTGTTCGCCATCTTCAAGGTCGTATTGCTGTCGCTGCTGTTCGGCGGGGGCCTGCTCTCGCTCGTCGCCATGGCGATCGTGGTGCTGCGCACGCTCGTGCTCGCGGTGTTGTGGCTGTACTTCATCCTGATCTTTTTCTATGGAATCGCGGGATTTCTCATGCAGGGCGGCAGTTCGCCGGTTTACGAAGTGCTCGCGTACGTCTGCGATCCGATCTTGAATCGCATCCGGAAAATCATTCCGTCGCTCGTGGCGGGCCTGGATCTGTCGTTCCTCTGGGCCCTCATCGCGATTCAGGCGCTGATCATCCTGATCGGGGAAATCCGGCTCTGAACCGCCGATCGACCTCTTTACGACAACGACTTAGCCACACACCTCAACGTCGAATCGACGCGCGTTGCAACGCGCGAATGGCGAAGATTCGTACAGCGTGCGCGCGAAAATTTCACGCGGTGCAGTTGAACGCGGTTCGGCACATGTGCGCGCGAGCCTAGAAAACAAGGCATTTGCCGCATTCATGTGCAACGAAAATGCTTGCGCGTGGGAATGTGTGTGATATGTTGCGCGCCGAACAGCTCGCCGCGGATATTTTTTCCGCTGCAATTTTTTTACGAGGAGTCGAGTAATGGCAAAGAAAGGTGGCGCACCGACGAAGTCGGAAATCGTGGCAACGATCTGCAAGGACA
>DASQJS010000382.1:0-2010 GCA_035630995.1 Steroidobacteraceae bacterium
GGAAGCCACCTTCCTCAACCGCGAGGAAGTGCAGCTCTATCCGGTGTATCGCGACCCGATCCACGACTTCGGCATCTATCGCTACGATCCGAAGAAGCTGCGATTCATCAGGCCGCGCTCGCTGCCGCTGTTCCCGGATGGCGCACAGATCGGCCGCGAGATCCGCGTCATCGGCAACAATGCCGGCGAACAGCTCTCCATCCTCGCCGGAACCATCGCCAAGCTCGATCGCGATGCGCCGGAATACGGCATCGGCAAGTACAACGACTTCAACACCTTCTACCTGCAGGCCGCGTCGGGCACGTCGGGCGGTTCTTCGGGCTCGCCGGTCATCGACATCCAGGGCCGCGTCATTGCGCTGAATGCCGGCGGCGCGACCGGCGCCGCGTCCAGCTTCTATCTACCGCTCGGCCGCGTGAAGCGCGCGCTCGACCTCATCCAGGCGGGCAAGCCCGTGCCGCGCGGTGCGCTGCAGGTGGTGTTCCACTACACGCCGTACGACGAGCTGCGCCGCCTCGGGCTCAACGAGAAAACCGAGGAGTCCGCGCGCAAGGCATTCCCGGCGCTCACCGGCATGCTGGTGGTCAACGAGGTGCTTCCGGGCGGCCCGGCCGACGGCACCCTGCAGCCCGGTGACGTGCTGGTGCGAGTGAACGGCAAGCTGGTCTCGGAATTCGAGCCGCTCGAGCAGGTGACCGACGACACGGTCGGCAGCACGGTGGACCTGGAGCTCGAGCGGGGTGGCAAGCCCATCGCCGCCAAGCTCAACGTGGGCGACCTGCACGCGATCACGCCATCTGCATACCTCGAGTTCGGCGACACCGTGGTGCATACCGTGTCGTACCAGATGGCGCGCCATTTCAACGTCGCCGTGAACGGCGTGTACGTGGCGAACCCGGGATACATCTTCGGCGCGGCCGGTGTACCGAGGGGCGCGGTCATCTCCAGCGCCAATGGCAAGGCGACGCCGAGCCTCGCCGCCTTCGAAGCCGTGGTGGCCGGTCTCGCCGACGGCGAGCGGTTCACCGTGCGTTATTCCACCGTGGACGATCCGAACGGCTCGAGCGTGCGCAGCGCGCGCATGGATCGCCGCTGGTTCCCCGCCAACCATTGCCTGCGCGATGACGCCGCGGGCGTGTGGCAGTGCGCGTCGTTGCCCAACCTCGGTTCGGCAAAACCCGAGGTGGGCGGCAGTACACGCTTCTCGAAGCCTGAGGATCAGCGCGCCGCGTCGCTCGCCGCGTCGCTCGTGGGCGTGGGCTTCGACATGCCGTACTCGGTCTCCGGCATCACCGAACGAAACTATCGCGGCACGGGACTCGTGGTGGACGCCACGCGCGGGCTCGTCGTGGTCGATCGCAATACGGTTCCCGTGTCGATGGGCGACGTGCGCATCGTCTTCGCCGGCACCCTGGAAATTCCCGGCAAGGTGGAGTTCGTGCACCCGCTGCACAACCTGGCCATCGTCAGCTACGACCCCAAGCTGGTCGGCAACACGCCGGTGCGCAGCGCCAAGTTGTTAGACCGCAAGATCACGCTGGGCGAGGCGCTGTGGGTGGTCGGCATGGGTCCGGACAGTGAGCTCAACACGCGCGCCACGCAGGTCGCTTCGCTGACGCCCATCCAGCTGCCGCTGTCGCGCACGATGCAGTTCCGCGAGAGCAATCTCGAAACCATCCAGCTCGTCAATGGGCCCACGGACTTCGACGGCGCGCTCACCGATTCGGACGGTGCGGTGGTCGGCCTGTGGTCGAGTTTCGCCTGGGAAAGCGGCCGGGAGCTGCAGCAGGAAAACCGTGGCGTGACCATCGGTGTCGTCTCGGACATGCTCCGGCGCGTGCAGGCGAAACAGCCGCTGTATTCACTCGAAGCCGAGTTCGTGCCGCAGCCGCTGGCAGCCGCACGCCGTCTCGGTTTGCCTGACGCGTGGCTGCGCAAGTTCGAACTGGCGAGCCCGAACCAGCGCCAGGTGCTGTCCATCGTGCGCCTGGTAGGCGGATCCCCGGCGGT
>DASQJS010000383.1:0-4421 GCA_035630995.1 Steroidobacteraceae bacterium
GAGGCGCAGAACACCACGCCCGAGCAGATGAAGATGTTCCTCACGCGCATCGGCTTCGGCTCGCGCGCGGTGGTCACCGGTGACGTGACGCAGACGGACCTCCCGGCGGGCAAACTCTCGGGCCTGCGGCACGTCGTCAACATCCTGCGCAACACCGAGGGTGTCGCGTTCACCTTCTTCGAAGCGGCCGACGTGGTCCGGCACCCGCTCGTGCAACGTATCGTGAAGGCGTACGAAGCGCATACGCCGCCCGACGCGCTATGAGTGCGGCGCGGGCGCTGAAACTGGAGCTCGCACGCGGCACCCGCGCCTGGGCGCCGGCGCGCTCGCGCATGCACACCTGGGCCGCCGCGGCGCTGGGAAAGCAGGGCGAAGGGCGCGAGATCGCGGTGCGTGTCGTGGCGGCGCGCGAGAGCCGCGAGCTGAACAAGCTCTGGCGCGGCAAGGATAAACCCACGAACGTTTTGTCGTTTCCTGCGCCAGTTCAATCGAAGCGCGGCATGCCCAGAGATATAACACTGCCGCTGGGTGACCTCGTCATCTGCGCGCAGGTCGTGCGCCAGGAAGCCGTGCGTGACGGCAAGCCGGTCGAGGCGCATTGGGCGCACATGATCGTGCACGGCTCACTGCACCTGGCTGGCTTCGACCACGAAGTGGGCCTCCGCCAACGGCTGCGCATGGAGCGCCGCGAGATTTCCGTGCTGAAACGATTCGGGATCAGGAATCCCTACCTGTGAGCGCCAAGAACAAAGAGAAGGACAAGGAAAAGGAACGCGACATCGGCGCCAGCGGCCGCTGGCTGCGCAAGCTGTCGCGCAAGATCGGCGGCGAAGTGCAGGACCGCGGCGAAGTCGTCGAGTACCTGCGTGAAGCCGCGTTGCGCGAGATCATCGAAGGCGACGCGCTCGTGATGCTGGAAGGCGTGCTCGGCGTCGCCGACATCCAGGTTCGCGACATCATGGTGCCGCGCGCCCAGATGACCGTGCTCAATGGCACCGACGACGGCGATACGCTGCTCAAGACCGTGGTGGAGAGCGGCCATTCACGTTTCCCGGTGATGGACGAGGACCGCGAGAAGATCATCGGCGTGCTGCTCGCCAAGGACCTGCTGCGGCTGGCAGTAAAGGACACGACGCCGTTCGATATCAAGGAATTCATGCGTCCCGCCGTGTTCGTGCCGGAGTCCAAGCGGCTCAACGTGCTGCTGCGCGAAATGCGCCGTTCGCGCGTGCACATGGCGATCGTGGCCGACGAATACGGCGGCATCGCCGGCCTCGTGACCATCGAGGACGTGATCGAGCAGATCGTCGGGGACATCGATGACGAGCACGACATCGACGAGGACGTGAACATCCGCAAGGATGGCGAGCGCCAATACGTCGTGCGTGGCCAGACGCCCATCGACGAGTTCAACGAATATTTCCAGACCGAGCTGTCGGACGACGAGTTCGATACCGTGGCGGGCCTGGTCATGAAGCAGTTAGGCCGGCTGCCGCGCCGCGGCGAGACACTGCAGCTCGCCGACTGCGAGATCAAGGTCATGCGCTTCGATCGCCGGCGTATCGATTCCCTGCGGCTCACGGCGCCGCGCGACATCGTGGCGCCGGAATACCGGCCGTTAGTAAAAGAGTGAACCTGCGCGAAAGCCTGGAACGCCGGTTTGTCGGCAGCATGGTCGCGTTCATCGCCGGCGCGCTGCTGGCGCTGTCGTTCGCGCCGTTTGGCTGGTGGCCACTCGCCATTCTCATGCCGGCGGTTCTCATGTGGCTGTGGGAGGGCGCAACACCACGCCGCGCGGCCGTGCTCGGATTCTGGTTCAACGCTGGCACGTTCTCCGTCGGTACGTACTGGCTGTACATCGCCATCAAGCAGATCGGGCACGCTCCGCTGGTTCTCGCGCTGTTCCTCATGGTCGGCTTCGTCGCCATCATGGGCGCCTATCACGCGCTGCTGGGCTGGCTGGTGGCGAAATACCTGCCGCAACGTGGCGCGATGCGCTGGCTCGTGGGCATTCCCGGGGCGTGGCTGCTCATCGAGTGGTGGCGCAGCTGGTTCCTGTCCGGTTTCGGCTGGCTGGCGCTCGGGTATGCGCACACCGACAACTGGTTAGGCGGCCTCGCGCCCGTGATCGGGCAATTCGGCCTGGGGCTCCTCACGCTCCTGCTGGCCGGTGCGCTGGTGACGCTCCTGCTCGGTGACAGGCGCTCGCGCATCGTCAGCGGCGGGATCTTCGTCGTCATCTGGGGTGCGGCGCTGGGCGTGCGCGGCATCGAGTGGACGGAAGCCTACAGCCGGCCGATCGAGGTCGCTGTGGTTCAGGGCGCCATTCCGCAGGATGAGAAATGGCTGACTGAAAATCTCGAGTCCATCCTCGAGGTCTATCGGACGCGCACGCGCGAAGCGCATGGCGCCGATCTCATCGTCTGGCCCGAGTCCGCCATCCCCGACCTGGCTAACCACCACATCGAGTTCTATCGCGAGGTTTACCAGGAGGCGAGCGCGCGCGGCTCGTCGCTGATGATGGGTACGCTGCGCGAAGAGGACAATCCCAAGACCGGTGAAGAGGAATACTTCAACTCGGTGCTGTCGATGGACAAGTCCACTCCCGGCGTGGGCTGGTACGACAAGCATCATCTCGTGCCTTTCACGGAAGTCGTGCCGGTGCCCGGGTTCGTGCGCCAGTGGCTGCGGCTCATGAGCCTGCCTTACTCGGATTTCAATCGTGGCGCGGCGCAGCAGGCGCCACTCGAATCGGCGGGGCAACGGATCTCCGCCAGTGTCTGCTACGAAGACGCCTACGGGGCGACGCAACTGCCCGCATTGCGCACCGCCACGTTGCTCGTGAACGTCACCAACGACGCCTGGTTCGGGCGTTCCCCCGCGCGCTACCAGCATCTGCAGATATCGCGCCTGCGTGCCTGGGAGGCCGGGCGCCCCATGGTGCGCGCCGCCAACGACGGCGTTTCCGCGGTGATCGGTGCGCGTGGCGAAATTGTCAAAAGTGCGCCGGAATATGAAGCGAATGTAATGCGTGCCAGCGTCCAGCCACGTATAGGTCTTACACCCTATGCGCGTACCGGTAACTGGCTGATAGTCTGTTTGGCCCTTGTTTTCGGCCTTGCGGCCGCATATGTGGGGCGTCGTAGCAAGAAGGCGTGAAGGAGTGGTCCATGGATCCGCAGACGCTGAACTTAGGCATTTCCAGCCGGTCTATTTCGTCAATGTCGTTTTCCCCGTCACAGCTCCGAGGGTTTGCTGATATGTCGCTATTCGTTGCAAGGCGCCTTGCTGGTGTCGCGATCGTGGCCTTCGCGGTCGGCGCATGCTCTCCTCAGTCCTCCGTTGCCGCCGCCGCGGCGCAGGCCGAACAGCCGGCCCCCATCGCCGCGCCCGCGCAGCCTCCATCTTCGCCGCAGCCTGTTGGCACGCTCAACGGCCGTGTTCTCCCGGATTTCGCCACGCTCGTAGAGCAAGTGGGTCCCGCCGTCGTCAACGTCTCCGTGTTGGAGAAAGCCCGTCGAGTGGGCAAGCAGTCTTCCGAAGATGCGGACGATCCCGTGCAGGAATTCTTCCGTCGCTTCGGCATGCCGAACGGCCCGCAGGGCCGTGGCTTCGAATCTCAGCCTCGCCAGGGTGAAGGCTCGGGCTTCATCGTCAGCGCCGACGGCTACATCCTCACCAACGCGCACGTGGTCGCCGACGCCGACGAAGTCACCGTGCGCACGACGGACCGCCGCGAATACACCGCCAAGGTCGTTGGCATCGACAAGCGCACCGACGTCGCCGTCATCAAGATCGAAGGCAAGGACCTTCCCGTCGTGCGCCTCGGCGACCCGTCGAAGCTGCGCCCCGGTGAATGGGTGCTCGCCATCGGTTCGCCGTTCACGTTCGAGAACAGCGTCACCGCGGGCATCGTCAGCGCCACGGGTCGCTCCATGCCGGGTGAAGACCTGGTGCCGTTCATCCAGACGGACGTCGCCGTGAATCCCGGCAACTCCGGTGGCCCGCTGTTCAATCTCAATGGCGAAGTGGTGGGCATCAATTCGCAGATCTACAGCCGCAGTGGCGGTTACATGGGCCTGTCGTTCGCCATCCCGATCGACGTGGCCAACAACGTGCGCCAGCAGCTGGTGAGCACCGGCAAGGTCACGCGCGGCCGCATCGGCGTGCAGATCCAGGAAGTGAACGCGCAGTTCGCGGATGCCTTCGGCCTCGACCGCCCGCGCGGCGCGCTCGTGGGCCAGGTCATCGACGATGGTCCGGCCGCGAAGGCCGGCATCAAGACCGGCGACGTGATCCTCAGCGTCAACGGCAAGAACGTGGAGCGTTCAGCGGCGCTGCCCGGGGTCATCTCCGCCATCAAGCCGGGGGACACCGCCAAGGTCGAAGTGTGGCGCGAGGGCGCCAGCAAGACGCTCGCC
>DASQJS010000384.1:0-6713 GCA_035630995.1 Steroidobacteraceae bacterium
GGCCTCGTTAGGCACGAAGCCGCCTCTCCGCTTCATCAGGACTCTAGCTTCCGCTCCTCACAACCGCACGAAAGTGTCATTGCGTGTGGCGGCGGCCAGCAAACTAGCGACGCCACCCCGAACGAAGGGCCCGGCGAAAAGCGAACGAAATCCTGTGCGCGGACTGCTCGCTGGGGCACGCGCGCCCCCCAAACCGCCCCTCGTTACGAAGGGCGAACGAACTCCTGCGCGCCGACTGCTCGCCGGGGCCAACCTCATCGAGCGGCGTCCCCATCCGACGCCGACGTGATCTGATCGAATATTCCACCGTTGGCGAAATGTTCTTTCTGCACGACCTTCCATCCGCCGAAGTGCTCGATGGTGACCAGATCGACCTGCGCAAACCGGCTGGCATATTTCGCGGCGACCGTGGCGTCTCGCGGGCGGTAGAAATTTCGTGCGGCGATCTCCTGACCCTCCGGTGAATACAGGAACTCGAGGTACGCCTGCGCGACACTGCGCGTGCCCCGGCGGAGCACGACCTTGTCGACGACCGCCACCGACGGTTCCGCGAGCACGCTGATCGACGGCACGACGATCTCGACGAGCGCGCTGCCGCGTTCGCGCATCGCGAGGTGGGCCTCGTTCTCCCACGAGATGGCGACGTCGCCAATGCCGCGCTGCGCGAAGGTGGTCAACGAGCCGCGCGCGCCGGTATCGAGCACCGGCACGTTCTTGTACAGCTTGCGCACGAACTCGCGCGCACTGGCCTCGCTGGCGCCGGGCTGCTTCTCGGCCCACGCCAGGGCTCCGAGATAATTCCAGCGTGCGCCGCCGGAGGTCTTGGGATTGGGCGTGATCACCTGCACGTCAGCACGCACGAGATCGCCCCAGTCACGAATGTTTTTCGGGTTGCCGGCGCGCACGAGAAACACGATGGTGGAGGCGTACGGTGCGCTGTTGTGCGGCAGGCGCTGTTGCCAGTTGAGGGGCAGCAATTTGCCCTCGGCGGCGATCTTGTCGATGTCGCCCGCGAGCGCCAGCGTCACCACGTCCGCGGGCAACCCGTCGATGACAGCGCGCGCCTGGCGGCCGGACCCGCCATGCGACTGGTCGATGCGCACATCCTGGCCGGTGGTCTGCTTCCAATGCTTCGCGAAGGCCGCGTTGATGTCTTCGTAGAGCTCGCGCGTCGGATCGTAGGACGCATTGAGCAGCGTGACGTCGCTTGACGGGCCGTTTCCGCACGAGCCCAGCACCACGGAAGCGCACACGACGAGCGCAGCGGCGCGAATTCTGCTTTTGACCATGGCCGGGACCCCCAATGAGCGGGACCGGAGACTAGCAGCTCTGCTCCACCGATTCGACCAGGTTTTTCCGCGCCAATGATCGGGCGAGCTGCGCCGCGTGTTCGCGCAGCTCCGGGACGGCGGTCGCCTCCCAGTCCCGCGCGCGCAGCCACGGGCCGAGGTAATGAAGCCTATCTACCGGCGTGCCGTCGCGTGAAACCGGCCGGCCGTCATCCGCGATGTCGATGCCCAGCGACAGCGCGTCGGACCGGATGGTTCCGCTCGACAGCAGCGACTGCACCAGCGGATCCGCGACTCGCCCGGCCCGGCACTCGGGGCCGGTGCAATTGATGACCCGATCCACCAGCCAGGCCCGCGTGCGCGCGGCGCCGCGTGGCCGCCAGATGACTTCGACGGCATCGTCGAGCTCCTTCACTTCCTCGAGACGGCCCGCGTGTACGTCCAGTATGCCCGCGCGCGCCAGCGATCGCACCGCGCTCAAGGGGCCGGCCGGCAGGCGGTGGCGATTCACATCCCAGGCGGAGCGGGCGTGGCGCAGGAACCGCGCGCGCTGCGCGTGATCGAGCGCGTGCCACTGATCCGCCAGCTGTCCGCGCGCGAGTGCCAGCACCTCGCGCCAGTCTCCACCGGCGTTGTCGACCGACTCCGTCAGCGTGCGAAAGGCCCGCACGAGGCGTCGAGTGGAGCCGCGAGCCGCCTCGAGCGCACCGGCAACGTCGGGTTTGATCGCGGGCAACGACGCCGAAGCCTGTGGTTCCGGCATCCATCCATGACGCGACAGCACATGGATGTGCCGGACGCGCGGACGCAATGCGGCCAGGCGCAGTGCCGCGTCAACCATCGTGAGACCGCTGCCCACGAGCAGCACGCTGCCGATGTTTTCCTGATTCGCGAGCGAGCCGATGCTCCAGGGATCGCTGACATATCGAGCGCTGGACAACAGGTGAGCGAGTTCGGCAGGTGTTGCCGGCGGTGGATTGCCGAGCGCCAGCGCCACGTCGTCGGCAGGCAGAGGTGTGCCATCGTCGAGCCACAGCAACCAGCGATCATCATTGCGCCGGAGTTGCCATGCGCTGGCCCGGTGGTGCACGCATTCGACGGTTTTCGGCGCCGCTGCGCGTGCTTCGGCGAAACGGGCGCGTAGATAGTCCCCGTACACCTGCCTCGGCAGGTAGTCGCCTGGGGATGCGTGAATTCCCTGGGCCTTCAGGTAGTCGAGGAAGTCGCCGGGCCGGCCGCCATCCACCGACATCTGTCCGGCGGCCACATTGAGCGGATACGGGTAATCGCGCGTGGCGTAGGCAACGCCACCGCCGATTTCCGGACGCGGATCGACGAGCGAGATGCGCATGTGCCGGGGGGACGCCGTCGCAGCGGCTTCCTTCAGGAGATTTATCGCGAGCGCAGTCCCGGAGAATCCCGCGCCGACGATGGCGATGTGCCATGCGCGCCTCGCGGTATTCGTCTCGGGTACGGTCGAAATTGCGGCGCTGACCGCTCCGTGGTTTCTGGCCTGCATGCGCCGAAGTATCCGGAGGCGGCGGTCACAGCGTCGATTCCGTACCGGTTTGAAATGGGTTATGCGCGGATGTGACAGGATCGTGCACTTTTCACCGGTTGACCGGTCTCATGTCAGTCGCCCGGTTTTCGACGCCTGCACATATATGAGGAGTGTCTCAATGCGTTCCATCCTGAGTTTCGCGAGTCTCGCACTGGCGCTCAACCTGGCTGCCCAGGCCGCACCGGAAAAAATGCAGGCGGTGGAAGTCGGACAGGGCGGGCTGTCGGTCCAGACGCGGCCAGTGCCGCGGCCGGGGGCCGGCGAAGTCCTAATCAAGGTGCGTGCAGCCGGCGTGAATCCCGTGGACTGGAAGACAGCGCTGCGGCGCCTCGGCATGGTGCCGGGCAAGGATGTCTCCGGAACCATCGACAGGCTGGGCGAAGGAGTCTCAGGCTGGAAGGTCGGCGATCCGGTGCTCGGCTTCGCGCATGGAAGCGGCAGCTACGCGGAGTACGCCGTCATCTCCGTCACGGACCTGTCGCGCAAGCCGAAGTCCATGACCTTCGAGCAGGCCGCGGGCCTGCCCATCGCGGCCGAGACCGCGTATCGCGCGCTGCACGAAGCCGGTCACATCGAGCGCGGCCAGACCGTGCTCATTCACGGCGCGGCGGGTGGCGTGGGTTCCTCTGCAGTGCAGATCGCCAAGGCAGCCGGAGCGCGTGTCATCGGTACCGCCTCGCCTAACAATCACGAATTCCTGCGCTCGCTGGGTGTCGATCAGGTCATCGATTACAAGAGCCAGAAGTTCGAAGACGTGGTGAAGAACGTCGACCTGGCACTCAACACCGTCGACGCCGACACCACCGCGCGTTCCATCGTTGTGGTGCGTCCGGGTGGCGCGCTCGTGTCCATCGCAGGGCCGCTGCCAAATCCGCAAGCTTGTGCGGCTGCGAAGATCCGCTGCCTGCGTCCGAATCGGGAGACCGGCGCCACGACTGCCGAGATTCTGGAGCGCGTGGTGGAGTTGGCCGATTCCGGCAAGCTGAAGGTGTTCGTGGAGGCGACCTATTCGCTCGCCGATGCGGGCAAGGCGTGGGACAAGAACCGCGAAGGCCACACGCGCGGCAAACTCATCATCGTCGTGTCGGAAGGCCCGACGATGAAGCACCAATAGTCGCCGTGCCCGAGGCCTGCGAAGCAGGCGAGTCGACCAGCGACGACAGCAGCGCCAGCACCGCGAGTGCCAGCAAGACGCGCCCCAGGTCGGCGCGATTCTCCTCTCGATTGCGCGAGTTCATGACCTCACCGTAGCCGTGCCCGCGTCCGCACGGAAATCGCGGGATCGCATTCGCTTATGCCGATCGAATCGTTCCGTCGCGCCAGCGCGCATGGTGAGGTGCGCCTCTCCAGCCAATCTAGTTAGGCGACGAGCAGATGTCGAAGGTCGGGACGCGGTTTCATTTCCGTAACCGCGTGGCCAGGCGCGCGCAACCGCGCACGCGGATCGTGCAGGCGCTGGCTGTCGCGCTGATGTGGGCGGCGACTCAATGGGCAACGGCGCAAGGCGCCCCGCGCCCGGAGTCGCTGATCAAGTGGCGCCAGTCTGCCTACCAGGTAATTGCCTGGAATTCCGGCCGCATCAAGGCTGCGCTTGCCGGCCAGTTTGACAGCCACGAGGTTCAGAATGCGGCGAACGCGCTCGCGGCGGTGGCGAATTCGGGTCTCGCAGGACTGTTCGCGCCGGGCACGGCGCACGGCAAGGGATGGCGCGAAACCACCGCGCGCGACGAAGTATTCAGTGACGCCGGCAAGTTTCGCGCGCTGACCGAAGAATTTGCGCGCGAAGCAAGCGCGCTGGCCCGCGTCGCCGCAGCGGGTGACCGCAACACGGTCAACGCGCAATTCCTGAAAGTCGCGCAGACCTGCAAGTCCTGCCACAACCAGTTTCGACAGGCCGATTGATTCAGCCACGCCGCGAGCGGCGCTCAACCCAAGGGAGATGCATTGATGAACTGCTTCAAGAGTTTTTGCACGGCCGCCGCGATCGGCGCGCTGGCGCTGACGGGCAGCGCGGCGCTGTTGGCACAGACGCCTCCAGCACCGGGAGCCGCGCCCGCGGGGCCCACGCCCGACGAGCGCGCCATCGAGTATCGGCAGGCGGTTTACAAGATCGTCGCCGGCAATTTTGGCCCGCTGTCACAGGTTGCGCAGGGTAAGGCGGATTTCAAAGCCGAGAACGCGGGCAAACAGGCGACGCGTCTCGCGCAGATCGCCACCTTCGTCGGTGATGCGTATCCGGACATCTCGAAGGACGGCAAGACGCGCGCACTGCCCGCGATCTGGAGCAATCGCAAGGAGTTCGACCAGATCGTGGCCGATTTCGCCACGCACACCAAGACGCTGGCCGAAGTGGTGGAGAACAGCAGCAGCGCAGGCGAGGAACTCAAGGCTGCCGTGGCGGCCGTGGGCAACGACTGCAAGGCCTGCCACGACAAGTTCCGTTCGAAGTAACGCCCAAGAGAATTTTCAGGAGTCAACGATGTTCAAGAAATTATTCATCCTGGCCGCCGCGACCAGCGCGATGTCCGCGTTCGCTGCCGAGCCGGCCGCGAAACCGGCGACGCCGCCCAAGCCGCTTTCGCACGAACTCACGCGAGCCGAGTTCGAACAGTTGCTCACCAGGCCGAACGAATTGCTCATCATCGACCTGCGCCGGCCCGATGAGCTCACGCGCATCGGCGGTTTCCCCGTGTACCTGAGTATTCAGGCCAAGCATCTCGAGCAGCAGCTCGCGTGGATTCCGAAGGACCGGACCATCGTGACGGTATCGAACCACGCCGCGCGCAGCGGTCGCGCCGCCGATCTGTTGACCGCGAAGGGATTCAAGGTGGCTGGTCTGCTCGGAGCCCAGACCTATGAAGAGCAGGGCGGCAAGCTGACAAAGATCGAAGTCCCGCCGCCGCGCACGCCCACGGCCGCCGCTGTGGCTCCCGCGGCGCAGGCTGGCAGGTAATTCCCGAATGAGCGAGATCCCGCGGCGGCGCGTGTGGGATCTGCCGGTGCGCCTGGTGCACTGGTTGCTGGTGATCGCCATCGCCGGTTCGTACGCCACTCACAAGCTGGGAGTGGCGTATTTCAAATATCACCTGTGGTTCGGTTACCTCGTGGTGGTGCTCGCGGCGTTTCGCATCCTCTGGGGGTTCTTCGGTACGCGTCACGCGAGGTTCGCGAAGTTCCTGCGCGGGCCTGGCACGACATGGAACTACCTGCGTGCGTTGGCGAGCGGGGTCGCGCAGCCGACGCCAGGCCACAATCCGCTGGGCGCGTGGATGGTGTTGTTCCTGCTGCTCTCGTTGCTGGCGCAAGGCATCACAGGTCTCTTCGCCAACGACGAGATATTCAACACGGGACCGCTGTATGGCTACATCAGCGACAGCCTGAGTCTGCAGCTCACCTCCTGGCATCGCCGGCTGTTCGACTGGATTTTCACCGCGGTCGTATTGCACGTGCTTGCGGTGTTCGCCCACCGCCTGCTCGTTGGACACGACCTGGTCGGTCCCATGATCTCGGGCCGGAAGCCCGCCAGTCTCGTCGCCGAGCACGAAGCCATCGGATCGTCGCGCCTGTGGCTGGCCGTCGTTCTGCTCGCCGGTGTCGCCGGCGCGATGAGCTGGCTTGTGGTGCAAGCGCCGGCGCCGGCGGTATTCAGCTTCGAATAGCGCGGTTACAGGTTTGATACCGGCACTGTAGTTAGACAGGTTCATGCCCGGCCGGGCATATGTCTTCACTCAATCGTGATTGGAACCCCGCGGAGTAGCAAACCAGTATTCGGTCGCACTCCACCCGGAATGGATCCAATGAAGACGACGAACCTGGTCTCCGCGATGTTCCTGTCAGCTCTTGGTTTCATGGCAGCCGTCAGC
>DASQJS010000385.1:0-14360 GCA_035630995.1 Steroidobacteraceae bacterium
TGGCGCTGGTTCTGCAGCTCGACCCGGCCACCATCCACATGTCGTTCATCGGCGCGGCGCTCGCGGTGAGTTATCCGTTCTTCAAGCGCTTCTTTCCGCTGCCGCAGTTCTATCTCGGCGTGGCGTTCAGCTGGGGCGTGCCCATGGCTTTCATGGCGCAACTCGGCGAGATCCCGCGCGTGGCTTGGATCATCTTTTTCGCGGGCATCATCTGGGCCGCCATCTACGACACCATGTACGCGATGGTCGATCGCGACGATGACCTCAAGCTCGGCCTGAAATCGAGCGCCATCGTTTTTGGCGACATGGACACGCTGATCATCGGCGTGCTGCAGGCGTTGATGCTCTACGCGTTGTACCTGGTCGGCACCAGCATGGAATACGGCTACTGGTACAACGCCGGGCTGGTAGGCGCGGGCGTGTTCTTCGCCTACCAGCAGTGGCGCATCCGCGAGCGGAAGAGGCAGTCGTGCTTCGACGCGTTCCTCAACAACCACTACGTCGGGTATTCGGTCTTCATCGGCATCCTGCTCGAATATGCGTTCCGCGTACCCGAGCAGGCGCTGATTCAGTGAGCGGCTACCACCACGTGTAGTAGAGCGCGGCGAGAATCACGACGATCAGCCCGGCTGCGACATTGAAGAACGTGCCGGTCCTGAAGTCGACGTTGTTGATGTCGACGCGCATCGCGGCCGCCTTGTTCGGCGACATCAGCGAGATCACCACCGCGATGACGATGCCGGCAACGAAGCACCAGCCCACACGGTTCATGAACGGATAGTCGGGCAGGTATTTGTAGAACACCCACGAGATCACCACGGTGGCGAGCATGGAGACCATCGCCGCCGTTGCCGTCGTGCGCGCCCAGAACAGGCCCAGCAGGAAGATTACGCAGATGCCCGGGGTGACGAAGCCGGTGAAGTTCTGGATGTACTGAAAGCCCTGGCCGAAATTGCTCAGGAACGGCTTCGTGATGAAGACCGCGATGACCACCGATACCACCGCGACGATGCGGCCCACCAGCACCAGCTTTTTCTGCTCGGTGTTCGGCCGTGCGGCGCGATACAGGTCCATCGTGAAAATCGTCGCGATCGAATTGATCTTGGAGCCGGTCGACGCAACGATGGCCGCCACCAGTGCCGCGAACACCAGGCCCTTGATGCCGATGGGCAACATGGCCATGAGACTCGGATAGGCCTGGTCGGTCTTCTCGAGGCCGGGCACGAGCACGAGAGCGGCGATGCCGGGCAGCACGATGATCGCGGGCATCAGCAGCTTGAGGAAGGCCGCGAGCACGATGCCCTTCTGGGCCTCGTTCACGCTCTTGGCCGCGAGGCCGCGCTGGATGATGTATTGATTGAAGCCCCAGTACGAGACATTCATCATCCACATGCCGCCTAACAACACGGCGAGGCCCGGCAGATCCTTGTAGTGCGGGCTGTCCGGCGACAGGATCATGTCGAACTTCTCGGGGTGCTGCGTGGTGAGGATCCTGAATCCTTCCAGGACGCCGGCGCCGCCGCTGACCTTGTCGAGCGACATGTACGTGATGATGATTCCGCCCAGCACCAGCAGCGACACCTGCACGATGTCGGTGAGCGCGACCGCTTTCAGTCCACCGTACAGCGCATACAACAGCGCGAAAACCGCCAGCGCCGTGATCGCGACCTGGATGTCCAGGCCCGCGATGGCGTTCACCGCCAGCGCTCCGAGCCACAGGATCGACGTGAGGTTCACGAAGATGTACAGCGCGAGCCAGAAGACGGCCATCACGTTGCGCACCGCCGGGCTGTACCGCCGCTCGAGGAACTCCGGCATCGTGTAGATGCCGTTCTTGAGGAACACCGGCAGGATCCACTTGCCGACGACGATCAGCGTGAGCGCCGCCATCCATTCGTACGAGGCGATGGCCATGCCCATGACGTAGCCGGAGCCCGACATGCCGACAATCTGCTCGGCGGAAATGTTCGCCGCGATGAGTGAGGTGCCGATGGCCCACCAGGGCAGCGCACGACTAGCCAGGAAGTAGTCCTGCGCGTCCTTCTGGTGTGTGCCTTTTTCGCGCGACACCCACTGCGCCAGTACAAAAATTCCGACCGCGTAGATCGCCAGGATGACGATGTCCAGAGTTGCCAGATTCACGAAAACCCCCTGCTGCTGCGGCGTCGATGGACGCCGTTACTTTTTTTCCATCGCATCGCGCATTGCCTGAACCAGGTCCTGCGCGCGTTTCGTCAGCTCCGCGAGTGTATACGCGGGCTTGAAAAGTTCACCGCCAAATCCGAAGCCATCCGCGCCTGACGCGAGCCATGTGGCGATGTCCTGCGAGCCAATGCCGCCGACCGGAAAGACCTTCACGTGTTTCGGGAGCACGGATTTGAGGGCTTTGAGATGTCCGGCGCCGTAACTCGACGCGGGAAATAGTTTGAGCTCGGTGGCGCCGTGGCGCACCGCCGTGAACGCTTCGGTCGCGGTAGCGATACCAGGGAGCACGCGCAGGCCCAGCCCAAGCGCGTGGCGGATGACCTCGCCGTCGCAATTCGGCGCGACCACCAGCCGTCCGCCGGCAGCGTGGACCCTATCTACCTCGGCGCGTGTGAGCACCGTGCCGGCGCCAATCAGGCACGTGGCGCCGTGCGCCTGCGTCAGCAATTGAATGGTGGTGAACGGATCGGGGGAATTCAGCGGAACTTCGATGGTGCGGAAGCCGCAACTCACGAGCGCAGCGCCGACTTCCGGTGCCCGCACCGGTGTGAGCCCGCGCAGGATGGCCACCATTTCGATCATGATTTCTGTCGCTCCAGCTCGAGATGCACGAAGGTGAGTCCGGCGAGGGCGGCCTTGTCGCCCTCGATGCACACGGTCTTGCGTCCGTGGCGCGCGAGCGCGCGTGAATAGGAATCGTTGAGCTGTGGCGTGCCGATGACGTAGACCGATGCCGCGCGAGGCAGGTCCGGAAACAGGGACAGCGCTCCGGCGACGTCCGAGCCGATGAGCAACCCGGACATCCACGATGCGGCGCCCTCCGCGCTGAGCTGCTTGTCGATGCGGAGGCTGCGGCCCTGGAACAGACGGTGCAGCAGGTTCACCTGCGGATGATGTGCCGACTCCGCGAGCCCACGCTCGAAATCCACTGGCTGGTGGACGATGGGCGTCGCCTTGTCGCGCACCAGCACACTGTGCTCGCACAGCATGGCGAACAGCTCGCCGGTGGGCGCGGTCAGGAATTCCTGTACGACGCCCTTGTGCAGCGATACCCACTTCGTGTGTGTTCCCGGCATGCAGACGAGCTGCGCTCCGACTTCGAGCGATGCGTCGAGATAGCGTGCACCGAGCAGCTGCGTCTCCTCGCCGCGCATGACGTCCGGCGCTCCGAGCGGGTTACTGCAGCGCATGCCCGAGACGATGAACACCCCGTCGCGAACCCGCGCGGGAGCTTCCGCGAGCTCGTCGAGCTCCGCGGGACACGGTAGATAGGGGACTTCGAGCCAGCCGATGGTCGAGCCCACCATCCCTGACAATACCGCTGGCAGTTCACCATGTGCGCGCCGCCAGTCGGCGCTGAGCGTGTCGAAGATTTCCGCATGTTTGCCGCGCGCCTCGGCCGCACCCGGGCCCTTGCGCACGTCGAGCGTCCCGCCCTCGGCATCACAGAGCGTGAGCCGCAGATTGCTCGTGCCCCAGTCACCGGCGATGAACGCTGCCAGGTCTTTCGATACCTGGCTCATGGCATGTACATGCCGCCGTTGACGTGCACGATGTTGCCGGTGATGTAGCCCGACAATTCGTTCGACGCGAGAAACAGGAACGCGCCGGCGCAGTCTTCCGCGACACCGACACGGCCCATCGCGGTGGCATCACGCATCGCGTCCATGCGCGCCTGCGGCGTACGCGCGTGAAACGGCGTGGCGATGGCGCCGGGAGCCACGGTGTTGACCCGGATATTCTTCGCCGCGAGATCCGTGGCCAGATGGCGCGTGATGTTGTGCACGGCGGCCTTTGCCGTTGCATACATGCTCGAGCCCGGACCACCGCCATCGATGCCGGCGATGGACCCCACGTTGACGATGTTGCCGCCACCGCGCTTCTCGAAATGCGGAATTGCGGCCTGGGAAGCGGCGATCACGGAGCGCACGTTCAGGTCGTACACGAAATCGAACAACGCATCGTCGACGTCGGCAATGGGGCGCCGTTCGCCAAGGCCACCGGCGTTGTTGATGAGCACGTCGAGACCACCGAGCGCCGCCGCGGCTTCGTTCACCACCCGCTTTGCTTCACCGCGCTTCGAGAGGTCTCCGCGGATCAATGAGGCACCCGGCGAACCCGGTGCGATCTCGGCCGCCAGAGCGCGGGCAGCTTCTTCATGCGCGTTGTAGTGCAGCGCCAGCTTTGCGCCCTGGGCAGCGAAAGCGCGCGCCAGCGCCGCGCCAATGCCGGAGCTCGCGCCCGTGATGAGCACGGCCTTGCCATTCAGATCTTCGATTTTCGTCATGCGCGCCATGTTACTGAGAGCTGAGCGCGCGCTCCATCGCCAGCGACCCGTCGGGCCTCAGAAGTTTGATCACGAGCTTGAACGCACCTTGCTGGGCGCGCGCGGGCACGTCGCGCTCGACGGAGAGCGCCCCCGGCGGGTTCAACAGCGCGCCTCCATTCGCAAACTCCTTGTTGTCGGCTTCGACGAGCTGCCAGCTCACGCGGTAGCCATTCATCGGGTAGCGCGGCATCTCCTGCTCGCCGTTTGGCTTCAGCGTGAATGCGAATGCCGTGGGCTTGCCATCGGCATTCTTCGTCCATCGCGTGTCGAGGTGCGCGGGTGCATTCACCTGCGCCCATGCGAAATACGACGGCTTGCGCTGACGGTTCTCGTCGACGATGCCGTGCTCGAGATATCCCTGCTCCTGGCCGGGCCAGAAGTAGCGCCGCGATTTGTAGTCCTGGTAACACCAGAGAATGGCGCCCGCGATCCAGTCGCGCTTCGCGAGCAGCGGCAGCTGTTCGCGAATGATGGAGACTCGGGTCGCGTCGGCTTCGGTGGCGTTCTTTGCGAAAATCCCCGGGAATCCGAGCTCCGAGATGATGACCATCTTGCCGGGAAACAGTCGGTCGACCTTGTCGAGCGCGGGATCGAGCGCCTCGCGCGGCCCATGCCACGCACCGAAGTACTGATTCATCATGAGGAAGTCGGCGTCGTTGGCCGCGGATTCGGCGGCCGTCTTCAGCTTCGGAAGATTGTCGTCGGCCAGCGTGACGGGCCGCTCGGGATCGAGACTCTTGATGTAGTCGCGCATGGCGCGGAAGAAACGGATGCCGCCCGGTGAGCCCGCGGCGCTTTCATTGAGCACGCTCCACGCGAACACGCTCGGGTGGTTGCCGTATTGCTCTATCAACTCGCGCATCTGCTGCTTGGCAAGTTCCAGGTACTGCGGATTCGAGAGCTGTTCCTCGCTTGCCTGCCAGATCGGAATCTCCGGGATCAGCAGGATGCCGCGGCGATCGGCGAAATCCGCGGCGCGCGTGCCGGGCGGATAGTGGACCGGTCGCGTGAGAGTCATGTTCAGACTCTTCATGTCTTCCCAATCGTGACGCAGTGTCCCCGGGGATTCGGCGAGACCCTCCCACGGCGAATCGGTGTGCCGCGTCATGCCGGTGAGGCGCACACGCTGGCCGTTGAGCAACAAGTGCCGGTCGCGGATGACGAGCTCGCGCAGACCGAAGGAGTCGTTGGCGAGTTCGATCGCTTTGCCACTGGAGTCGATCAGCGCCACCGTCATGCGATACAGGTTGGGATGATCGAGATCCCAGCGATTGATCTGCTTCACGCCAATCGCAAACGAAACTTCGTTGGCCCCGGCCTTCAGCGTCACGGGCTGCGTGTGCTCCCCGGCCGTCTCGCCATTGGGGCCGGTCACGGTTGCGTGCAGCGACAGGCGTTGTGCGCTTCGGCTCACGAGCGTCACCCGGTCCGTCACGGCCGCGTTCACGCCATCGAGCTTCGAACGAATGAATTGTTTGTCGATGCGTACGGGCCCATGCACCGAGAGCCACACATCGCGCACGATGCCGCCATACGCCCACCAGTCGTACCAGGCGTCTGGCGCGCCGCGAGCGCCGAAGCCCGGGATCGTGAACATGCCCGGCCGGTTGTCGATGGCGACGACCAGCAGGTTGTCATCACGCAGCTGCGAAGTGACATCGAATGAGTACGCACTGTATCCACCCTCGTGCGAGCCGATCTCCACCCCGTTGAGCCACACGCGGGCCTTGTAGAAAGTGGCGCCGAAGTGCAGTTGCGCGATTGCATCCGCGGGTAGTTTGGGAAGGTCGAACCTGCGGAAATACCAGCCTGTGCCAAGATAGTCGTAGTCCGCGCCTTCACGGTTCCAGGTATGCGGCACGGTCACGCTGCGTGTTCCAGCCGGAATCGCCTTCGGCCAGCTCGCGAGGGTCGCGCCGGCTTCGACGCCCTTCTCGGTCCGAAAGGCCCAGTCGCGAGTCAGGTCGATTCGCGTCGCGGCGCCGGCCGCGGCACAGAGTTGCAAAGCCAGCAGGGCCCAGAGCCAGCGCGCGGTAGCCATGTTTCAGATCTCGTGTGGTGCAACGATGCGGCGTTCGCCGATGAGGAATGCATCCGCGACCAGCTGGAATGGCCGCCAGTCCACTTCCGACTTGCCGGCCTCGCAGAGCGAGGCGAAACGTTCGTACAACCGCGGATATTCGCCGGCCATGCTGGCATCGCGGGTTATCGCTTTGCCGTCTATATACAGCTCCGCACCGCCGCCTCTGAGCTTGAGCTTGCCGCCGGTCGTCATGAGATCGATGTCCCAGCTCTGTTCGCCCTTATGGCGAAAATCGAATTCCGCACCGATCTCCACGCCGTCTTCGGTGCGCATGCGAACGTTGGCCGCGATGGGCGATTGCTGATTCTCGGGAAACTCGAGCAATGCAGCTTCGACACAGACATCCGTGGGCAGGATTTCGGTCAGCAACGACAGCGCGTTGATGCCCGGATCGAATACTCCGAAGCCGCCCGGCTCCCAGATCCAGCGTTGTCCGGGATGCCACTGGTACACGTCTTCTTTCCAGTTGATCTTGCCGCTCACGAGTTTCCGCGATCGCAGGAATTCGCGCGCCGCATCCACGCCAGCGGCAAAGCGCGAATGCCAGGTCTGGAACAAGGTGCGGCCGCAGCGTGCGGCTTCATCGGCCAGCAGAGCGATCTGCCGCGTGGTGGCCGCCGGCGGTTTTTCCAGCATCACGTGTTTGCCTGCGCGTAATGACGTGAGTGCCGCATCGAAATGCGCCTGCGGCGGCGTGCAGATGGAAATGCACTGGAGATCGGGGACCGCGGCCAGCATGGCCTCGAGGTCCGGAAAGTTCGACACTCCGTCGACCGTCGCGTTGCGGCTCGCGCAGGCCGCGAGCGTGAAGCGCGGGCTCGCCCGCAGCGAGGGTATGTGCTGGTCCCGCGCGATCTTGCCGATGCCTAACAATCCCACTTTCAAACGCATGCAGTCTCCACGGTCAACGGCTGTTCCGCGCGCCTATTCAGCCAGAATGGCCTTGAGAAAATCCGCGGCCGGTGTCAGCTCGTTTCCCTTGCGGAAGTCGAACAGCGTCGCGTTTTCCCAATGCGATCCGGTACCCCAGCGCGTGGCGCAGCTCGTGGAAACCCAGGCCGGTTCCCAATAGACGACGCCCACTCCGCCGGCCTCCCGCGTCATCCGCACCACATCATTCATGAAGTGCTGCTGCCCGCCGGGCGTCGCAGGATAACCGCGCAGCAGCGAGTCTTCACCCAGCAGATTCGCTGCCTTGTCGCCGGCGTCTTTCAACGTCCAGGGATATGAAACCTCGACCACAATGATGTCAGCTTTGAATCGCTGCCTGACCGTGGCGAGCGCTGCGCCGGCCTGTTTCATGTTGAACGTGGACCACTTCGGGTAGTAGCTGACACCGATGTAGTCGAAGTCGCGCACGCCGGCGGCCGTGGCGGCGGCGAACCAGGGCTCCACGTTTTCCGGTTGCGCCACGTGCAGCATCACTTTCGGCGATGTGCCGTTCGCGTCCTTCGCTTCACGCACGGCGCGAATGCCGGCGTTGAGAACCTTCGCGTTGCGCGCCCAGTCGATGGGCTCGCCCTTGGTTTCCGCAGGCCGCAGCATCTGCGTGTTGATCTCATTGCCCACCTGGACCATGTACGGCAGCAATCCGCGGGTGTTCAGGCGCTCGAGCACGTCGCGCGTGTATTCGTAGACATGCGTCGCCAGTTTGTCGGTATCGCCGATGTCAGCCGCCCAGGCAGCGGGAATGGTTTGTTTCTGCGGGTCCGCCCAGTCGTCGGAATAGTGGAAGTCGAGCAGCACCTGCATACCGGCTTTTCGCGCGCGCTCGATGGAACGCGTCACGTCGGCTTCCGTGCTGTATTTCGTCCACGTCGGGTTGTTCCACAACCGCAGGCGCACGAGATTGGCGCCGCTTTCGGCGAACAGCTCGTAAGGGTCTCGCAGCTTTCCATCGAGCCTGAATTGCGCTCCGCAGGATTCGACCTCGTTCACATAGGAAAGATCGACGCCGGCAAACCGCTTTGGAGAGGTGTCAGCGGCGGTCGCGGCGAGTGCCGTTATGAGCATGGAGACAATCACTACGCCGCGCTCGCGAAGCCTGGAATTCATCGCTCCTCCAGAAGGGGCTACCCCACGAAAAAGGCGCGGAGAGCATAGCCCTCCGCGCCACGGTTCACGATTGCCTGTCCGTTCAGAACTTGAAGGTGAAATCGAGCAGCGCGCGCCGGCCGTAGACATCGAACGAGCCCAGGCGGCTGGTGTTGTTGTCACGGGTGATGCGCAGCGGCTCGTCGGTGAGGTTGCTGAGCTGCAGACGCATGCCGAACATTTCGTTCACCTGCCATGACGTGCTGAAGTCCAGGATGCGCTCCGTGCCGAGCGAGCGCACATCCGAGCCATTCCAGCCCGCGATGATCGAGAACGGCGAGTGATATTTCCATCCCAGGCGCGCCTCGATGCCCGACTTCTGGAACCAGAGATCGATCACCGCCGTGTGCTTCGCGTATCCCTCGATGGGCAGTGGATCCGTGACGGGGTAGAACTCCGACACGTCCGTGTCGACGAAGGCATAGTTCGTGTAGATGCCGAAATTCCTGAGTGCGCCCTCGCGCGCGAATGGCGTCTGGAAGGTCAATTCCATGCCCGCGATGTCGCCGCCGTCGCCGTTATTCGGTTGCGTCACCTGGTAAGTGTCACCGCCGATAACCTCCGGAACCGTCGTGTATCCAATGTGGGTTTCCACGTCCTTGTAGAACGCGGCCATTGCGAACAGGGCTTCGGGCCCGAAGTAGAACTCGTACGACACATCGAACTGCGTGGCCAGGAACGGGTCGAGCAGCGCGTTGCCCGCCTGTCCCGTGAATGGCTGCGCCTGGTTCCAGAGCGTGCGCGAGGCGCGCAGCTCATCGAGCGGCGGACGCGCGATGACGCGGGCCGCGCCGAAGCGGAGCAGGTTCGAGTCGGTCAGGTTGAACGTCAGGTTCAAGCTCGGCAGCGCTTCGGTGTAGTCGTTGTCGTATGACAGAGGCTGCGCGGCGCCGCCGTTGAACGATTGGAATCCCGAGCTCGTGGTTTCCGTGCGCACGAAACGCACACCGGCATTGCCGGTGAATGGCGAGCCCATGGTGCCGCCGAAGCGCAACATGGCGTACGCCTCGCTCACCGACTCTTCCACGTTCCAGCCACTGGTCGGAACGACGGCGCTCGCGCTCGCCGGCATGCCGCCGTACACATAGTCGACGATTTCATCGAAATCGCCGTTCAGCAGCGGTGGCGCATCGAACTCCTTGACCGAGAAGCTGGAGAACAGGCTCGCCGGCAGAGGTCCTGCAGCGGTACCGATGAAGTCCGCCTCGCGACGGGTGTAGTCCTTCTCGCGCTCGGAAAAGCGCACTCCGAATTGCAATGCTTTCACAGCGCCTTCGAAGCGACGAGTGGCGTCGAAACGCACGGCGGACAGTTCGTCCGTGAGGTCATCGGGACCATCGCTCTGCCCGGGTAACCAGTTCGGCGCAGCCTGGATCATCGGATCGGAAGGATCCGAGCTCGTGGTGACCGACGGACGTACGCCGGCGCTCATGTCATAGGTCATCGTCGCCGGCCAGACCTCCGACATGAATGCTGCCCAGCGATTGGTGCGCTGCGCATCGGAGTACGAGAGATCACCGCTCACCGTCCACGATTCGGTTTCGAACTTGCCATTGACGCCGGTGACCAGCAGGTCCTTGTCCTCGGTGTACTTCGCGATGACGTTGGTGACGGGTGCGAAACAGTTGTCGAGCGTGGCTCCGACGACACTGCCGTTCTCGACGGTGTACGAGGACTGCGCACCGTCGTAGCACCATGCCTGGCCGTTGTCCCAGTTGCCCCAGAAGTTGCGGCCGTACCAGGCCTGGTTCTGGTCTTCATCGATGGTGAACTTCGAATACAGCGCATCGACGTTGAGCTCGAAGCTGTCCGTCGGACGCCAGCCGATGGCGGCGTTCACACCGTAACGGTCTTCGGTGAGTTTCTTGACCTCGGTTTGCGCGCCCCACGGCGTCGGATCGATCTCTCCGTCGCCATCGATGTCGCCGGTGGCATCGGTGGAGTGCATGGATTCGTCGTTGTATCCCCAGCCCTGGAACGAAGGGAACGCATTCTTCTGCCGCTGCGCGCTGGCGCCGAGGTTGAACGCGAAGTTGTCGCCGACGGAATGGGTGAAGCTGGCGCTGCCGCGATAACCGTAGGGGTCGTAGCCCGGGATGTCCGCGCCGGCTTCGTAATAAACCGGCCCTCCCCGCAACAGGATCTCCGGCCCTGTGTAGTTGAGCGGCTGGATGGTCTTGATGTCGATGGTGCCGGCAACGCCGCCAGCCACGATATCCGCCGACTGCGACTTGTACACGTCAGCGCCGGAAACGACTTCCGAGGGATAGATTTCCCAGCGAACATTTCGATTCGGCTCGGAGGACGCCACTTCGCGGCCATTCACCAGGCCGAGCACGAGGCGGGGACCAAGCCCTCGCAATGTCGCCTGGCTCTGGTTGCCGCGGTCACGCGTGCCGTTGACGCCGGGCAGGCGCACCAGTGATTCGGCGATGGTCACGTCAGGCAGGGCGCCGATGTCGCCGCCGGAAATGGCGTCCACCACCAGCTCCGAGCTTCGCTTCACCTCGAGCGCGCTCTGCAGGCTCGCCCGGTATCCGCTGACGACGATTTCACCGATTTCTTCGGCCTCGGCTTTCTGAGCCGGCGCCTCCTGGCTCATGGCAACCGGAGCCGTGATTAGCGCCGCCATGGAAGCGAGCGCACGACGATGTGCTTTCGAGTGCATCTGAATTTCCCCCCAAATTAGTGCCAAGTGACCGGTTCAAGCCGGGCACGTCTGCTGCATCAAAACAACAACAAACTGATTAATAGTATCAGTATGGGCAGAAGCACATTAATGCGTCAACAACAGCGCGGGGGTTACGGCGCTGCGATGCCGCTGCGGATATAGATAGCTCGAAAACCGGAATCCCGCGGCTTCAGGTCCGGGCTTTGTCCGTCTTGATGACGAGCATGAGCGCTTCCTTGATGAGCTCGCGGCAGGCGCGGAAAGCGGCTTCCGAATTGCCATTGCGGATCGCGCGATAGATTTTTTCGTGCGCGTCGTAATCTGGCAACGTTCCTTTCACCTTGTTGGTCAGGCGAATGGAAAAGCGCAGCGCCGTTTCGATGATGGGCGTGAGCTGGTGAAAGAAACGGTTGTGGCTGATCTCGAGAATGGTGGCGTGAAACGCGATGTCGGCCGACACGGGGTCGAAATGCCCGTCGTTCGCCTGCTTCATCTTCTCCAGTTTCTGCTTGAGCAATTCCTTGTCTTCGTCGGTCGCATTGGTGGCGGCCAGCGCCGCGGCAGCCGGCTCGATGCCGATGCGGACTTCGAGAAATTCGCGCACCAGGCGGTGCGAGAAGTGGCGGTCGAGAATCCATTTCAGGACCTCGGCATCCAGCAGGTCCCATTTCTCTTCCGGATGAACATAAGTGCCGACGCGCGGCCGCTGACCGATGAGCCCCTTGGTGGAGAGGATCTTCACCGCTTCGCGCATGACAGTACGGCTGGCGCCAAACTTCTTGCCAAGCTCCGCCTCGATGGGCAGCGGTTTGCCCGCGGGCAATTCGCCGCGGACGATGGACGACCCGAGCTTCTGCACGAGCGACTGGGTCAGATTGATGGTTCCGGACATGCCCTTACGCTATCACGACAACACGCGCGGGACGGAATATTAATCAGATTATTCGCCGGCGGGGAGCCCGCTGGCACGGGACAGGCGGATGTCTCGTCCGGGACAGGTGCGGGTGCGCCAGGCAATGCGCACCGCCCAATACCTGGTAGTTAGGCCGCCGGACTCACACCGCTTCGGTGACGCCCAGCTCCCTGAGGATCGCCACGCGCAGCGCCTGCGCCTCCGGACTGGACACGCGGCGTGGATGCGCGAATGGCACGTCGAATGAAGCCTGGATGCGTGCCGGCCGCGGGCTCAGCACCAGGATGCGATCGGCGAGGTGGATGGCCTCTTCGACGTCATGCGTGATGAGCATGACGGTGTGCTTCTCGATGGCCAGGATGCGCAGCAGCTCGTTCTGCATGCGCAGGCTCATCAGCGCGTCGAGCGCCGAGAAGGGCTCGTCCATGTAGAGAATCTCGGGCTTGACCACCAGCGCGCGTGCGATCTCGGCGCGCTTCAGCATGCCGCCGGAGAGTTCGTGCGGATAGTTGTTTTCGAATCCCTTGAGTCCGACCAGCGCCGCGTATTCGTCGGCGAGCGTTTCGCGGTTGGGCACGTCGTCAGGCAGGCCGAACAGCAGGTTCTGTTTCACGGTGAGCCACGGAAACACCGAGCCCTGCTGCGTGATCATGATGCCCTTGCGATTCGGCCCGTTACGCACCACGCCGTTCACGTTCACGGTGCCCGAGTCGGGAGCGAGGAACCCCGCGATGATGTTCATCAGCGTGGTCTTGCCGCAGCCCGACGGGCCGACGATGGCGACGAACTCGCCATCGTTCACCTTGAAGTCGAGGCCCTCGATGACCTGCAGACGCACCTTGTCGTTCTGGAAGCTCTTGCGGACGTCGTTGACGTGAATCTTAGTGGGCATAACGCCACCGCACGACTTTCATGCTCTCCAGCAACCTCATGAACCCGTCGAGCATCAGGCCGATGAGCCCGATGATGATCATGCCGGCGATGACCAGGTCATAACGGTTGCCGGCGTTGCGCGAATCGATGATGAGATACCCCAGGCCCGAGCGCAGCGCGATCATTTCGGCCGCCACCACCACCAGCCAGGCGACCCCCAGGCCGATGCGCATGCCGACGATGATCTGCGGCAGCGTCGCCGGGAACACCACCTTCAGGAACAGCTTCGAGCGCGATACGCCGAAATTTTCCGCGGCGCGCAGGAAGCGCTTCTCGATGGTGTGCACTCCAACGGTGGTCTGCACGATCATCGGAAACACCGACGCGATGAAGATGAGGAAGATAGGCGAGGCGTTGCCCACGCCGAACCACAGGATGGCAATCGGAATCCAGGCTATGGGGGAAATGGGCCGCAGTATCTGGAACAGCGGGTTCAGCGTGACGAACGCGCCATGCACCCAGCCCATCCAGAGGCCGAGCGGTATGGCCAGCGCCACCGCGAGCCCGAAACCGGCGCCCACGCGCATGAGCGACGCGCCGATGTGCTCCCACAACGTGCCGTCACGCGCGAGTTCGAGCGTGCCCGCCACCACCGCCCAGGGCGTTGGAAAGATCGCGCTCTCGGTAGCAATCACGATGGCCCACCATATTCCGACCACCACCGCGATCACGACGATCGACGGCAGCGCCTGCTTGAGACCCTTCATCTGCTTTTGTTCTCCCACCATTCACGAACCCGCCAGCGAACCTTCGACCAGGGCATCGCCGGGTACGGCTCCACCAGTACCGTCATCTGCCCGCTTGCATGCGCGGTGCACGCGAAGTCGTAACTCGCCGCTTTTTCAAACGGCAACCGGAAGCTTTGGCCCGGCATCATGATCGTGGGCCCGAAGACCTGCGGCACATCATCGAGGTTGCGCAGCATCAGCACGTCGTTGAGTCCGAGTGTCAGGCGGATCTTCGACGGAAGAATTTCCACCTTGTTGCCCGCCATGCGCCGCGCGTACGTGCCCTTCGGAATTTCGAACAACTCGTCGCGCGAAGGCACGCTCACCGGCGCGAAGCCCGCCCATCCGAGAACCGCCAGCACCGCGAGCAGCGGCACCGCAATCCAGGCTCGCCTGATCGAACT
>DASQJS010000386.1:0-4400 GCA_035630995.1 Steroidobacteraceae bacterium
CGATCCCTGCGTCTTCGGGACTCTTCGCCATCCTGAGATCCAACCACCCACTAAGGTGTCTTCGCGTGTGTCGGCGGCCCGCAAACTAGCGATGTCACCCTGAACGAAGGGCCCGGCGAAAAGCGAGTCTCATCGCATGCAGGGCCGCCCGTCGCTCGACCCTCCACTTACGAACCCCGTCCCGATTTGCCAGCAAAAGAGGAATGTCCCCATTTCCTGGTGGTCAGCGCGTCCGCGCTATCAATATGAGCGCCGCGCTTCCTAACAACGCCGTCGGCACCCAGGCGAGAATCACCGGGCTGGCGTCGAAAACCACGGCGCCGCTCTCGAGCATGCGCTGCACGAGGAAAAACAGGACGCCGATCATCACGCCAAGCAGCGTGCGCGCACCCGCGCCCGCCGAGCGAAGGCTGCCGAAAACGAAGGGCACGGCAAGCAGCGTGGCGAACAGGATGGCCGTGGTTCGCGCGATGCGCGACCAGAACGCGAAGGTCTGCTCGGTCGCGTCGAGATCGTTCTGCTGCAGGTGCCGGATGAGGTTCCACAACACGCGGGTTTCGAGCTGCCGGGGCGAGGACACGGTCAGGGCAAGGAAATCTCCACCGACCGCCGACTGAAATGTCCGGGTTTCCTGGTGGTCGGACTCGATGCGCTCGCCGCCAAACGTGGTGTTGGCGTAGTGCGAAAGCAGCCAGCTGCCATCCTCCTCCACCGTGGCAGTACTCGCGGTGGCCACGGATTTCAGTTCGTGATCCGGCGTGAGCTCGATAATCCGCATGCCGCCAAACTCGCCGCCACCGGATTGCTGCGACACATTGATGAGCAGATCCCCGTCGCGTACCCACGGACCGCCGCGGCCGGCAAAAGTGATGGTGGAGAACTTGGCCAGCAGCTTCTGCTGCTTCGCCATGGCCTGCAGCGGTGGCGCCAGGAATTCGCCGCAGATGACTGCGAACAGCACCAGCGCCAGGCCGGCAATGGCCACTGAACCTGTGATGCGCCACACCGAAAGGCCGGCCGCGCGCATCACCGTGAGCTCGCTGCCGCGCGACAGCGTGCCCAGGCCGAGCAACGCACCGATGAGCACCGCGATGGGCATCGTCTCGTAGACCTGCTGCGGCACGTTCAGCAACACGAACCAGAACGCGTCGAGTGTCGTGTACGAGCCCTGGCCGATGTCGTCCTGCTGACCGGAGAACAGGAAGAGCGCGCCCAGCGTCACCAGCACCGCGAGAACTACCAGCACGCCCCCGAGCACCGCGCGGATGACATAGCGATCGAGGATGTTCATGTGGCGGCCGTCGCGTGCACGGCACTGCGCGCCATATTGCGGCGATGTCGCGCTCGCGCGAGCCAGCGGGGCACCAGAAGCAGTGTCGCGGCGAACAGCACGACCGCGCCATGCACCCACCAGAGTCCTAACCACTCGGGCGTTACGCCGCGCACGAGCCATACCTTTCCGGCAATGGCGAGTTCGATGTAGACGAAAAAGATCAGGATGGCGTAGCCAACGCGCGCATAGCGCCCCTGGCGAGGACGAAGGCGCGCGAGCGGAACGGCGATCAGGCCCATGACCACCGCCATGATCGGCAACGCCAGCCGCCAGTGAAGTTCGCCGCGCAGATCCGGCTTGGTCGATGCGAAGAGCTCACTCGTAGGAACGCCGTCCAGCTTCATGACACCGCCCGACATCGCCGGCAGCCGTACCGGGATGGTGTTCTCGGCGAAGCGCACGATACGAAAGTGACGCTCGCCGGGAATGCCTTCATACCGCTCGCCGTCGAACAGCGTGATCACCTGGATGTCGCCGCCTTCCGAATAGGTATGAGTGGCGCGTTGCGCGAGCGCGATCTCGAGCACGTTGCCGCGCGACCGCTGCACGAACACGCGGCGCAGCGTGCCATCCGCGTCCGCTGCCTGCGCGTACACCACCGTGCCACCACCGCCGAAGGTGCTGAATTTGCCGGCGCTGATGGGCGCGAACTGCCCGGCGCGCATCGCCTCATTGCTGAGGGCGAGCATGCGCGCCGCGGCGGCGGGCGCGACCTGCAGGGAGACGTAGGCCAGCAGTGCTGTCAACACCAGGGTGAACGCGATGACCGGCACCATCACGATGCGCGAGCCGGTGCCGCAGGCCTGTGCTGCCGTCATCTCGCTGTCGTGGTAGAGCCGCCCGAGCGCCAGCACGATTCCCAGCAGCAGGGCGATCGGCAACACCATGGGCAGGCTTCGCGTGGCGCCCAGCAGGATGAGTTCGAACACCACGCCCCGCGGGAAACCCCCTTCCGCTGCACGCTCTAACACTCGTGCAACCTGGTCGGTGAGCATTATGGCCAGCAATACGCCGGATACCGACAACCATTGCATGGCGACTTCGCGCAGGATGTAGCGATCGAGAATTCGCAGCAACAGACCACCCTTCCGACTTGAGTTACACTTCGCGACCTTAAAACACCCCACCCTCCGCGACAATGCGAGCGTGATCATGCAGTTCGAAATCTGGAATAAGGGGCTCGCCGAGCTTTCAATCGATTGTCTGGCCGTCGGCATTCATGACGACGGCGAACTCACCCCGGAAGCCAAGGTTCTCGACCTGCGCTGCCGGGAAAAACTCTCCCGGCTGGTCAAGCGTGGTGACTTCACCGCCAAGGCTGGCGAAACCTGGCTCGTCACCGATCTCGACGGAATTGAAGCCGAACGCGTGCTGCTGGTCGGCATCGGGCCGAAAGCCCCTTCTTCGACGGAAGCGGGCGCTCGCAAATCCTGGCGCCGTTCCGTCGCCGCCGCCGTCGGCGCAGCCACACGGACGCGCATCGGCGCACTGGCGCTGGCCCTGCCTCGCCCTGCCGCCAAGCTGCTCTCCGACGAACGCCTGGGCCGCGCCGTGGCCGAGATCACCGGACACACGCTGTATCGGGTCAATGACCTCAAGAGCGGCAAGAAGCCGCGCGCACACGCGCTGTCGCGCATAGTCGTCGCCGCCACCGCGAAGGCCGAGGCGTCCATCAAGAAAGGCTTTACCCAGGGCAGCGCGCTGGCCTCCGGCGCCGCGCTCATGCGCAACCTCGCCAACCTTCCCGGCAACGTCTGCACGCCCTCGTACCTTGCGAAGACGGCGCAGGACCTGGCCAGGACTTACAAATCCCTGCGCGTGAAGGTGCTCGGCCTGCCCGAGATCAAGCGCGAGAAGATGGGCTGCTTCCTCGCCGTCACTCAGGGCAGCGAAGAGCCGCCACGCTTTCTCGTCATCGAACATCGCCACTCACGTGCACAAAACAAGAACAACAGCGGGCCTACCGTACTGGTCGGCAAGGGCATCACGTTCGACACCGGCGGCATCTCGCTCAAAGACCCGCCGACCATGGATGAGATGAAGTTCGACATGAGCGGCGCAGCCTGCGTCATCGGCACCATGAAGGCGGTGGCCGAGCTCAACCTGCCGCTAAACGTCATCGGCATCGTGGCCGCCTGCGAAAACATGCCCGATGGGCGCGCCATCAAGCCGGGCGACATCGTCACCAGCGCCGCCGGTCTCACCGTCGAGATCCTCAACACCGACGCCGAGGGCCGCCTCATCCTGTGCGACGCGCTCCACTATGCGCGGCGCTTCAAGCCGGATGTGGTCGTCGACATGGCGACGCTGACCGGCGCCATTGTCGTCGCGCTCGGCACGCATCACACCGGTGTCTTCGCCAATAACGATGCGCTTGCCCGCGAACTCGTGGAGTGTGGCGCCGCGGTCGACGACCGTGCCTGGCAAATGCCGTTGACGGAAGAATACGGCGAGCAGCTCAAGAGCAACTTCGCCGACATGGCCAATGTGGCCGGCCGCGATGGCGGTTCCATCACGGCCGCGGCGTTCCTCGCCAAGTTCACCAAAGACCTCACCTGGGCGCATCTCGACATCGCCGGGACTGCCTACCAGGGTGGCGCCGGCAAGGGCAGCACGGGCCGCCCGTGCGCCATGCTGCTCGAGTTCCTGTTGCGGCGAGCATCCGCGCGTTAGAGGGTACTCCCCAACGGCGCGTTCAAACCCAATGCCTCCGCGAATCGACTTCTACGTGAGCGAAGCCGCGGGCGCAGATGCGCGCCTTCGTCTGGCCTGCCGCGTCGCCGAAAAGGCTTATCTCGCGAAGCAAACCGTCGTCGTGCTGATCGACGACCCCGAAGCTCTGCGCCGTTTCGACGAGATGCTCTGGACCTTCGGCGACGGCACGTTCGTGCCGCACGACGCAGTCACGGCCGAAGGTGCCCAATGCGAAGCGCCAGTCGCGCTGACCACGGGCCCGCTGCCGGCCGGCCACGCCGACGTGCTCCTCAACCTCGGCAACACCGTGCCGGACCGCTTCGAGAAATTCGCGCGCGTGGCCGAGTTCCTCGATTCGCGACCCGAGGTTCGC
>DASQJS010000387.1:0-7144 GCA_035630995.1 Steroidobacteraceae bacterium
TAAACCTGCGCTCTAATCCATCGTCCTAAAACTCTGGAGAGGTCTCCCATGAACATGAAGTTCGCTGCGGTCGCCGCGCTCGGTGCGCTGTCGCTCGCCGCCATCGCCCCGCAAGCCGCCGCTGCCGACAACGGCTTCTACATCGGCGCCGGTATCACCACAACCGACTTCGACATGAGCATCGAAGACTTCGGCTCGGAAACGCTCGACGACAATGGGTTCAAGGTCATTGCCGGCTTCCGGCCGCTCGACTGGCTGGCAGTCGAAGTGAACTACATGGACCTTGGCGATGCGGAATTCGACGATGGCAGCGAAGTCACGATCGAATCCCGTGCCATCACGGCTTCGGCGCTGTTCATCAAGGAATGGCAGGTCATCGACATCTACGCCCGCCTTGGAATGGCCAAATGGGATTCGGACTTCAACGCTCCCGCCGGCACGGTGTCGGACGACGGCTGGGAACCCACGTACGGTGTGGGCATCGGCGCGCATTTCGGTAGCGTCGGCATCCGGGCAGAGTGGGAGCAGTTCTCGACCGAAGCGCTCGACGATTTTCTCGAGACCGACCTGAGCACCATCTCCCTGAGCGTCACATACACTTTTCTGTAGCGCAGGCGCGACAGGTCGCGTCGTAACCACATGATTTTGTAGCAGTACTTTTTTAAATATTTTGGAACCTTTCGGCGGGTCCCCGTGTCTCATTAACCGAGCGCGTAAAACCGCTCCACGCTTCCCTCCCTGAGCGTGTAGCCCGGTTCACGAGACCTGTGCCGGGTTAGTCTGGCCCCGGTGGTTCATTCCACCGGGGCTTTCTTTTTGGGGCTCCGCCCACGTCGGAAAACGCCGCCGAAGCGGCGGCGTATACGAGTGTTTAAAGGGAAGGAGGCCCGGCCAGCAGCTCCACCAGCCGCTTCTGGGCGGCCTGGACGCCGATCTTGTCCGTGGCCGAGAACACCTGGGCCGTCACTCCCTCCCCAAGAATTTCTTCGGCCGTCTTGAGTCCCGCGGCGCGATCCCGCTGATTGAGCTTGTCGGCCTTGGTCAGCAGCACGTGTATCGGCCAGCCCGAGGCGTCGGCCCAGTCGAGCAACTGCACGTCCTGGTCCTTGATCCCGCGCCGGATATCCACGATCAGGAACAACCCGCTGATGCAGGTTCGCTTCGGCAATTTCTGGATGAGCGCGATCCACTGCTTCTTCTCGACCGGGCTCGCCTCGGCGTAACCATATCCGGGCAGATCGAGGATGCGCCGGCCCTCTTCGATTTCGAAGAAATTCAGCAGTCTCGTACGCCCGGGAGTCTTGCTGGCGCGCGCCAATCCGTTGCGCACGAGAATCGTGTTGATGGCGCTCGACTTGCCAGAGTTCGAGCGCCCGGCGAACAGGACCTCGGTGCCGACGTCCGCGGGAAATTGCTCCTCACTCGCCGCCGAAAGCAGGAAGCGGACTTTGGGAAACTGGCTCATGGGAGGCTACGCTTGAGTCGACACACGCTAGTGTACAATTCGCCGCCTTCCAGGGAGCCCGCAAGACCATGATTGAGAGCAGATTTTCGTTGAGCCTGGCCGCCGCACTTGTTTGCATGAGCCTGGGGTTCGCCCACTCCGCCACCGCGGCCGATGCACTCGTCGGTTCGGCTGACGCCGGCGCCACAAAGGCAGCCGTGTGCACGGCCTGCCACGGAGTGAACGGCAACAGCAGCAATCCGGAGTGGCCGAATCTCGCCGGCCAGAATGCGGCCTATACGCGCGAACAACTCGCCATGTTCAAGGCGCGCAAACGCATCAACGAAATCATGTATCCGATCGTGAAAGACATGTCCGATCAGGATATCGCCGATGTCGCCGCCTTTTTCTCGGCGCAGACGCCCACCGGTCTCGAAGCCGACCCTTCTTACTGGAAGGCGGGTGAAGCGCTGTACAAGTCGGGGGACCCGGCGCGCAACATTCCTGCTTGCACCGCTTGCCACGGCCCGTCCGGCCAGGGCGTCGCCGGCGCCGGCTACCCCGCGCTCCGCGCGCAGCATTCGGTCTACACCGTGAAGCAGTTGCAGGATTACCTCACGAAGAATCGCTACCGTGACGCCACCGATGCGGCGGTCGTCAACCAGACGCGCAACAGCGCGATGATGACCACGATTGCCGCGCGCCTGAGTCCGGAAGACATCCGCAATCTCGCTTCGTATCTGCAGGGCTTGCGCTAACTACCACGGAGGCCGCTCGTGACGACTCGCCGCGCACTCATTCCTCTCGTCGTGCTGCTGGCCGGCAGCTGGACCCTGAATGCCTGCGCCCGAGCCCCCGAGCCGGCGGCAGCCGCAGCCGCAGCCGCTCTCAGCAAGTGGCAGGAAGGAACTAACTACAAGCTCGCGCCGGCGCCGCAACCCCCAGGCGTTGCGGCCGGCAAGGTCGAGGTCACTGAAGTCTTCTGGTACGGCTGTGGACACTGCTACGCACTCGACCCGGCGCTCGAAAGCTGGAACGCGAAAAAGCCACCCTACGTGGAATTCGTGCGGGTTCCGGTGATCTGGGGTCCGGTGCAGCGCCAACACGCCAAGCTCTATTACACCATTCAGGCACTGAATCGGGCCGATCTGCACACCAAGGTGTTCGACGCCATTCACCAGCAAGGTCTGCCGCTTTCCGCGCGTGACGAAGTCGAGGCGCGAGCAATGCAATTGGTCTTCCTCAGCTCTCAGGGCGTCAACGAAAGCCGATTCAATTCCGCATACGACTCGATGTCGGTGGCATCCAACATGTTGCGGGCCGAGGAGTTCACGAAGAAATTCGCCGTGGCGAACGTTCCGCTCATGGTCGTGAACGGCAAGTACATCACCAGCGTCAGCGAGGCGGGATCGGAGGCCAAACTGCTGGCCCTGGTCAATGATCTCGCCGCCAGCGAGAAGGCCCGTTAGCGGTTCACTCCGCCCCTCTCCGACATGCTGAGCGCGTTCGTCCCCCAACCCCAAGGCCTCGCGCGCTTTGAACTGCGCTCCGGCGCCGCCATTCCCGGCGAGTCGATCTGGCTCGATCTCGTCGAGCCCACGCCGAGCGAAGAGAAACAGGTCGAAAGTTTCCTGAGCATCGATGTTCCGACACGCGATGAAATGCGCGAGATCGAAGCGTCGAACCGCCTCTACGAAGAGGATGGCGCTCTGTACATGACCGCCACCGTAGTCACGAAGCTCGATTCCGACCTGCCGGAGAGCACGCAGATCACATTCATCCTGTCCGCCGCCAAGCTGGTCACCAATCGATACGTGGACCCGCTGCCATTCCGGCGATTCATCGCCTACGCGGAGCGGCATCCGAATTCCTGCAATACCCCGCCCTCGGTGCTCGCGGGCCTGCTCGAATCCATCATCAATCGCGTCGCCGACGTCATCGAACGCGTGGCCACCGATCTCGATGGTGCTTCGGTCGAAGTGTTCAGCGCGTCGCGCCGGAAACGCGGCGTGATGCGCGACTTCCGAAAGGTGCTCGAGCGTCTCGGTCAGAACGGTGAGCTCATCTCGAAGGCGCGCGAGAGTCTCGTGAGCCTGGGCCGGCTGCTGACCTTCGTACAGCAGAGCACTGCAGTGCCCATGTCGCAGGACGTGCGGGCACGATTCCGTACTCAGACCCGCGACGTCATGGCCATGAGCGACCACGCCTCGTTCCTCGGGACCAAGGTGTCGTTCATCCTCGACGCCACGCTGGGACTCATCAACATCGACCAGAACAACATCCTCAAGATCTTCTCGGTCGTGACGGTGTTCCTGCTGCCCCCTCGGTCATAGGGGCGGTTTTCGGCATGAATTTCTCGAAAATGCCCTGGCTGCACGAAACCTGGGGGTTCTGGGCGGCCATGGGCGTCATGCTGGCATCGGCCCTCGGGCCTTTCCTCTTCTTCAAGCGGAAAGGCTGGCTCTAAGAGGCTAGAATCCGCAGCCCAGCGCGCCCGTAGCTCAGCTGGATAGAGTGACGGTTTCCGAAACCGTAGGTCACAGGTTCGAATCCTGTCGGGCGCGCCAGACTTTTATACGACAGATATACTTCGCGCCCATGAGCAAACAAGACTCCCATTTCTTCAATAATTTCAGCTTGGTCCTCGGCATTCTGGTTGCCGTGACCATCGGCCTGTTTGCGTTCGCGCGGCACGTCGGCGCCACGCATCAGGGCAAGCAGGTCACCACCGATCCGCGGTATGTCCAGAGCGTCGAAGAACGCCTGCAGCCCGTATCCCGGGTGGCCGTTGCCGGCCAGGACAACTCGGCGCTGAAGATTGAAAGCGCGGGCCCGCCCGTGGCCGCCGCCGCACTACCAGCGGACGGCACCGCTGCCTACGAAACCGCCTGCGCGGCTTGTCATGGTGCCGGCATCGCCGGCGCCCCCAAGGTCGGCGACAAGGGCGCCTGGGGACCACGCATGGCTCAGGGCAAGGAAACTCTCTACAACCACGCCATTCACGGCTTCAACGGCAAGACCGGTGTCATGCCTGCCAAGGGCGGCCGCGCCGACTGGCCGGATGACCTCATCAAGCAGGCTGTCGATCACATGCTGGAGCTGAACCAGTAACGCGCTCATTCATTCGCGCGCCGCAGCTGCAAAGCTTCGGCGAGATGCACGGGCCCGATGGAGCGATCCTGCGGGCCCGTTTCATTATGCAGGCTGATCATTTCCAGATCGGCGATGGTTCGCGCCACGCGCAACACCCGGTGAACACCTCGGGCGGACAGCATGAACCGGACGCGCGCCTGCCCCAGCAACAGCCGGCAGCGGCGATCCAGCCGACACAGGTTCTCGATTTCGCTGCCGCTCAAGTCGGCGTTGAGCTTGCCGGTTCGGCGGTGCTGCAGCTCGCGCGTATTGCGAACGAGCCGGGCAGCGATGGCGCTGGTCAACGCAGCGTCAGCCGGCGCGCGCTCGCCTAACAACTCTTCGCTGGGCAACGTGGGAACCTCGACGCGCAGGTCGATGCGATCGAGCAGTGGCCCGGAAATGCGGGCGCGATAGCGCGCGATTTCCGGCGGTGCACAGCGGCAGCGCCCGGAAGTTTCTCCGAGGTAACCACAGGGACAGGGATTCATGGCGGCGATCAGCTGAAAGCGCGCCGGATAATCCACCTGGAGTGCCGCACGGGAAATGGCCACCACGCCGGTTTCGAGCGGCTCTCGCAGGCTTTCGAGCACGCGCCGATTGAACTCGGGCAGTTCATCCAGGAACAGGACTCCGCGATGCGCGAGGCTCACCTCACCGGGCCGCGCGTGCGGTCCGCCGCCGATGATCGCGCTCGCCGACGCGGTGTGATGCGGCGCGCGGAACGGCCGCCGCCCGTAATCGAGCGGGTTGAAGCCGCGAGTGCTCACCGAGGCGATGGACGCCACATCCAGCGCTTCGTCCGCCGACAGTGTTGGCAACAAACCCGGAAGGCGCTGCGCGAGCATGCTCTTGCCGGTGCCTGGCGGGCCGATCAACAGGATGCTGTGCCCGCCCGCCGCCGCGACGAGCAGCGCGCGTTTGCCGGCGGCCTGACCGCGAACGTCGGCCAGATCGGGCGCAACGCATTCAACAGATGGCGCCGGGTGACCCGGCGCCGCGAGGGCTTCGACACTGCCTCCGCCGGCCGCCACCGGGCCGAGCAATGCGCACACGTCTAACAAGGTTGCCGCACCACGCGCAGCCGCGGGCGCGACCAGGCACGCCTCGCCAAGATTCCCGGCAGGCACCACCACGTGGTGTTCGTCACGCGCCGCGTGCGCGGCCGCCAGCAACACGCCCTTGATGGGCTTCAGCTCACCGGCGAGCCCGAGTTCGCCATAGAACTCGGTGCGCTCGAGCGATTCGTGCCGCGCGTCGACCTGTTCGGAGGCCAGAAGGATGCCGAGCGCGATCGGGAGGTCGTAGCGGCAGCCCTCCTTGGGCAGGTCCGCCGGAGAAAGATTGACCGTGATGCGTCCGGCCGGGAATTCGAAATCGGAGTTCTGCAGGGCGGCGCGGACGCGGTCCTTGCTCTCTTTCACGGCGGTGGCCGGCAGGCCGACGATGGAGAACACGGGCAGGCCTGCGCCCAGGTGAACTTCGACCTCGACCCGCGGTGCGGCCAACCCCAGCTGCGCGCGGCTCGAGACGCGTGCGATTCCCATGACCACTCCCTGGTCCAATGCGTCGATAACGCGCGCCTGCATCCATGCCGGCGGCATCCTTTTCTGAACTATTACCGCCCGCTGTTCGCCCTGGCTTCGAGCTCGGCAACTCGCTTCTCGAGCGCTTCCAGGCGCGCCCGCGTGCGCTCCAGCACCTTTCGTTGAGCATCGAATTCATCGCGCCCGGCCAGATCGAGCTTGCCAAGGTTGGCGCGAAGCACGGCCCGGAAATTGTTTTCCAGATCTTCCCGAAGCGTGCCGGCACCGGATGCGAGCCCTGGCGGCAACCCCTGCATCAGGCTACGTAGCAATTCTTCGACCCTGGGTATCTCCACTGGCGGCTCTCCTAACAAGTTGACGGCGTTCTGCCCTGTTTTGTCGCGTGCCTGAATCCACCGCCCCAAATTTGGGCGCGATGGCAGGAACGCTGCCTTTTTTCGCGCCGCAACGGCCCTGTCTTTGCTGACAGGGGGCTGGCATGGAACCTGCACTTTGAACACAGGCCCTGGGGCCAACTGATCGGGAGCATACGCGCGGCGAAGCCGCGCGATCCATCGGATAACGATGCCAAAGCGATGAAAATGATCACTGCAATCATTCGACCGTGGAAGCTCGACGACCTTCAAATGGCCGTCGCGCGCCTCGGCGTGCAGGGGATCACCGTAACCGAGGTCACGGGTTACGGCCGGCAACGGGGGCACACGGAACACTTCCGTGGGGCCGAATACAGCATCGAGTTCGTACCGAAGCTCCGGGTCGAGATCGTGCTCGATACCGCTTCCGCCGAAGCCGTGATCGAAGCCATTAGCAATGTGTGTCGCACCGGAAAAACCGGGGACGGCAAGATTTTCCTGGCGCCAGTCGGTGAAGCGGTACGGATACGTACCCGTGAATCCGGCGCGGCGGCAGCCTGAGATGTCGTTGAGGAGCTTTTACATGCATCAAGATAAGAAGAGAACGAAGGGTAGCAGCCTCATGCGCGGTCTCGGCGCAGCGCTGCTGATGATGTTGCCGGCGCTCG
>DASQJS010000388.1:0-5505 GCA_035630995.1 Steroidobacteraceae bacterium
GCCTATGGCCGGCCGGGCGTGCTCCAGGGCGCGTACTCGCTGCTGCTGCAGGACGAGGACGGCCAGATCCAGGAAACCGATTCCGTTTCCGCGGGCCTCGATTATCCCGGTGTCGGTCCCGAGCATTCGCTGCTGCTGTGGGCCGGACGCGTGCGCTACGAAGCCGCCACCGACGACGAATCACTCGAAGCGCTCACCGAATGCTGCCGCGCCGAAGGCATCCTGCCGGCCATCGAATCGGCGCACGCATTTGCAGGGGCGCGTCGCTGGGCCAAGGAGAATCCCGGCAAGAAAGTGCTCATCGGGCTCTCGGGCCGCGGTGACAAGGACATGCCGACATTGCAACGCACCGTGCTGGCGGGATTGAAATGACACCTTCCGAAAGAATCAGCGCCGCCATTCGTGAGGCCAGGGGCGGTACCGCCATCGTGGCGTTCGTCACCGCCGGTTACCCGTTGCGCGAGAAATTCCGCGAACATCTCACCCAGGTCGGCAGCGAAGCTGACGTCGTCGAGATCGGCGTGCCGTTCACCGATCCGATGGCCGACGGCATGACCATCCAGCGTTCGAGCCGCGAGGCGCTGCGCCAGGGTTTCAGCCTGCGCTGGCTGCTCGATGAGCTGCAGGCGATGCAAGGTGATGGTCTGTTGCCTCGGGCGCCGCTGATTCTCATGAGTTATTTGAATCCATTGTTGGCATTCGGTTTCGACCAGCTCGCGAGCGCGGCCGTGAAAGCCGGCGTCTGCGGCTTCATCATTCCCGACCTCCCGTATGACGAAGGCGAAGACCTGCGCGCCGCGCTGGCGCCGCATGGACTGGCCATCGTTCAGATGGTCACGCCCGTGACTCAGCCAGAACGCCTGAAGAAGCTGTGCGCCGCGACGCAGGGGTTCGTATACGCCGTCACGATGACCGGAACCACCGGGCGCACGGCCTCGGTGCCCGGCGAAGTCACGCATTACCTCGACCTGGTGACCGCCGCATCCAAACTACCCGTGTGCGCGGGATTCGGCATCCGCAGCCAGCAACAGGTGGAACAGCTCCGCGGCCACGTGGCCGGAGTCATCGTCGGCTCGGCGCTGGTCGAGGTACTGGAAAACGGCCAGGATCCGGCCGCATTCCTGAGATCTCTGCGAAGTAGTTAAACCTTGGTGAAACACCAGCTTCCAGGCTACGCGATGCTCGCCGTGCTGATCGGCGGGCTGTCGATGGTCAGCCCGTTCTCCATCGACACGTTCTTCCCCGCGTTCCACGCGATGGAGAAGGCGCTCAATGTCGACGCGTGGAAACTCCAGCAGGTGATCACGGCCTACATGGTGCCGTTCGCATTCGCCTCGCTGGTGCACGGGCCGCTGTCGGATGCGCTCGGGCGGCGGCCGGTCATGATCTGGGGCATGGCGCTGTACACGGTGGGCTCGGTGGCCTGCGCCTTCGCGCAGAACTACGAACAGCTGATTGCCGCGCGCGTGTTGCAGGGTGCGACCGCCGGCGTGGGCGTGGTCATCGGCCGCGCCATCATCCGCGATCTGTACGAAGGCGCCGCGGCCCAGCGCCTCATGAACCTGACCACGATGATCTTCGGGCTCGCCCCGGCCGTGGCGCCGATCATCGGTGGCTGGGTGCACGTGGCGTTCGGCTGGCGCGCGGTGTTCGCGGTCATGGTGGTCTGCGGCGTGGTCTTCGCGACGGCGTCGTGGTGGAAACTGCCGGAGACGCATCCGCCGCACGCGCGCATCCCATTCAATGCCCGCAACCTTGTAGCGACCTCGGTCACGGTGCTGCGCCATCCGGAATTCCTGATGGTGGCGCTGACCGCCGCGATCAACTTCTGCTCGCTCGCGTGTTTCATCGGCTCCGCGCCCGCGATCATCGAGAAACACTGGGGGATGAGCGAGACTTCGTATGCCGCGCTGTTCCTGCCCGTCATCACCGGCATCATGCTGGGTGCCGTGATTTCGCGCCGCATCGCCGGGCGCATGGACCTGACCCGCCAGGTGCACATGGGTCTCTCGATCACGTTCGCTTCGGCGCTCGCGCGCGTGGTCTTGCACCTGGCTCTCGACCCGCTGCCCATCCCGCTGCAACAGGCGCTGCTGTTCGTTGGCGCCATCGGCGCGCAGTTCGCGTTCCCGGTGCTCACGCTGCGCATGCTCGATCTGTTCCCCGCGGCTCGCGGCACCGCCGCCTCGGCGCAATCATTCGTGGCTTTGCTGGTGACCGCATTCACGCTCGGCATCGTTTCGCCAAAGGTGCTCCCGCATCTGGAGTGGATTGCCTGGACGTCGCTGACGCTCACTTCGATCGCGTCGCTGTGCTGGTACTTCGCACGGCGCTGGCAGAAGCCGCCGGTCAACCCGCCGGACGTTCCGCTGCACATTCCCACCGAAGTCTAGTTCTGCCTCAGGCAGGGTTTTCCGAAGCGCGTGGAATATCGTCGGACGGCGAACGGCCTGCAGGCGGAGATTGCCGGTCCTGGCAGGGACGGGAAAGAAGTTGTGGTGTCCTTCGAGTACCGCGCCTGCAACTGGTTACGGCGCTTCGCGCGGGCCCACGAGCGCCGTCAGTGCACCCCGTATTTCCGCCATCTTCGGGGGTTTGCTCAACACCCGGTCGACGTGCTCGGGCTGATCGGCGGTGTCGATGAGGCGGTGTCCCCAACCCGTGAGCATGATGATGGGAATCTGGCCGGACAGCTGACGCACGCGCGCGGCGACCTTTCGCCCGTCGACATAGGGCATGCCGAGATCGGTGATCACCGCGTCGAATGGTGGCCCCGACTTCACGGCGTGCGCGAACGCATCGATGCCCGCCTGGCCGCCGTCGGCAGTGACCACCTCGTGTTCGTCGAGCTCGAGCGCATCGCGCAGCGAGCGGAGCAGCAACGGATCGTCATCGATGAGCAGCAGGCGCAGCGGCCGCGGCGGAGGCACGAATTGCTGTTCGCTGGCCGCGGCGCCGGAGGGAGCGCGCGGGAAAATCATGCGCATGGTGGTGCCGCGCCCAAGCTCGCTGTCGATCTCGAAGTCGCCGCCATGACGTTGCACCATGCCGAACACCGATGGCAGCCCGAGCCCCGTGCCGCGCTCGCCCTTGGTGGTGAAAAAGGGCTCGAGACAGCGGCTGCGCGTGGTTTCACTCATGCCGATGCCGGTGTCCTGCACTTCGACTATCACGTGGTGATCGCGCGTCACCTGTCGCGTGCGCAGCGTGATCGTGCCACCGTCGGGCATCGCGTCGACCGCGTTCAGCAGCAGGTTGGTCAGCCCGTCACGCATTTCATTCTCCGCGCCGAGGATCTTCGGCAGATCCGCGTCGAGATCGCTTTCGACGTGCACGACAATGCCGCGTTCCTGCGGGATGTTGCTCCAGCGGGCGCGCGTGAGGTCGATCACCTGCCTGAGCACCTGGTTGAGATCCACCGGCGTCAGCGTGTTTTCCATGCCGCGCGGTAGATAGAACGCGCGCATGCGCTGCACGGTCTGCGCCACGTCGTCGATGGCGCTCTGGATGACGGTGAGCTGCTCGCGCGATCGTTCGCTCAGGCCGGTCTGATGCGCGAGCATGGACTGCGCATACAGCGCCGCCGGCGACAGCGCATTGTTGATGTCGTGGGCGATGCCGCTGGCGATCTGGCCGAGTGCACGCAGCCGCTCCTGCTGCATGACGGTCTGCTGGGTCTGGCGGAGGTCCTGGTAAGCGCCCTGCAGTGCTTCGTAGAGCCGTGTCTGGTGCGCGGCCAGCGCCACGTGGCTGGCGAGCTGCCGCAGGAACTCGCAGTCGTCGCTGGTGAATGCATCGACGCACCGCTTCGCGATGAGCATGACGCCGAACACCTCGCTCTCGACCATCAGCGGCGCTGCCACCAGCGAGCGCAGTCCGGCACCCGCCAGCCGTGCGGTGAACGGGTACTCGAGGTTCTCGATGTCGGGTTCGTACACCAGTTCGCCGTGCACGCAGCGTTTCAGGCTGTTTTCGTCGACCTCGATGCGGGCCTGTTCGACCACGCCGATTTCCCTGGCCAGCGCCGCGCTGCGTTCGCCCACGCAGCTGACGGTGAGCACCTCCGGCTCGGCCTGGTAAGTGCAGAGGGTCACGAAATCGATGCCGAGATTGTCCTCGAGACTGCGCAACACCACTTCGAAGACCTTGCGCAATTCCTGGTGAGCGCCAATCGCATGCGTGGTGCGATCGAGAAGCTGCATGCGTTCGAGCTGCACTTTCAGCTTGCGCTCGGCGACGACGAAATCCTCGATGTCGGTGTTCGAACCGAACCACTTGAGGATGCGACCGGCCGGGTCGCGCAGCGGAACGGCGCGGGTCTTGAACCAGCGGTAGACGCCGTCGAAGCGGCGAATGCGGAAGCTGATGTCATAGGTGTCGCCGCTGGCCACGACGCGGGCCCACTCCTCATGCACCTTGACCCGGTCGTCCGGATGCACCTGCTCGAGCCACCCGTGGCCCATCTGCTGGGATTCGCTGCGCCCGGTGTAATCGAGCCATTGCCGGCTCAGGTAATCGCAGTAGCCGTCGCGCAGCCAGGTCCAGATCAGCTGCGGCAGTGATTCCGCCAGTGTCTTGAATCGTGCGCGATTCTCCCGCAGCTGCTCCACGGTTTCGCGGTGCTCGGTGATGTCGATGCAGGTGCCGATGAAACCGACGAACTCGCCCTGTGGTCCCTGGTGTGGCGCGCCGCGTTCCAGCAGCCAGCGCCAGGCGCCGTCGTCGCGCTGCAGGCGGAACTCCATTTCGTAGGGGCGGCGCGCGTCGAATGCCGCGTGATAGGTGTCGAGCGCACGATCGAAATCGGCCGGATGCAGGTTGTCGCACCAGCCATCGCCGAGCTCCTGCTCGATGTCGCGGCCGACGAAGTCGAGCCAGCGCTGGTTGAACCACGTGCAGCGCTTGTCCTTGCCGCTCATCCAGATGAGCACCGGTGCCGCATTCGCCGTGGTGCGGAAACGCTGCTCGCTTTCGCGCAGCGCGGCTTCGGCACGCACGCGGCCGGTGATGTCACGGATGAACCCGCTGAACACGAGGTCGTCGCCGAACCCGATCGGCGTGATTGCCAGTTCCACGGGGAACTCGGTACCGTCGCGATGCATTGCCGACATCTCGATGCGCTTGTTCAGCACCCGGGCGACGCCGGTTTCCACGTAGCGAATCATGCCGGCGCGATGCTGGTCGCGCAGGCGCTCGGGGATGATGAGCTCGGCGAGCTCGCGGCCCAGCGCCTCGGCGCGTGGCCACCCGAAGAGTTTCTCGGCGTGGGAATTCCAGCCGGTGACGAGTCCCTTGTGGTTGATGGTGACCACGGCGTCGAGCGCGGTTTCGACGATGAGCTGGTTCCGCTCCTCGGACAGGCGCAGCGCGCGTTCGGCCGCGCGTCTCAGGGAGTCCGCGCGTTCGCCACGCGCCGCATTGATCCAGACGAAGGCGACGAAAACCACGACGCTCGCGAGCGCAAAAAACGCCACTGCCGTCGCGAAGCTCAATGTGTGATGCCGT
>DASQJS010000389.1:0-4499 GCA_035630995.1 Steroidobacteraceae bacterium
GGCCGAGAAATTCGGCATGACTCATTTTGTGAATCCACGGGAGGTGCAGGGCGATCTCGTTCCGTACCTCGTGTCGCTCACCGACGGCGGCGCGGACTACTCTTTCGAGTGCGTGGGCCACGTCGATCTCATGCGCCAGGCGCTCGAGTGCACGCATCGCGGCTGGGGCGTGTCGGTCATCATTGGCGTCGCGGGCGCCGGCCAGGAAATCAAGACGCGGCCGTTCCAGCTCGTGACCGGCCGTGTGTGGAAAGGCACCGCGTTCGGCGGCGCTCGCGGCCGCACCGACGTACCGAAGATCGTCGACTGGTACATGGACAAGAAGATCAACATCGACGACCTCATCACGCACGTCATGCCGCTCGACAAGATCAACGACGCTTTCGATCTCATGCACAAGGGCGAATCCATTCGCTCCGTGGTCACCTTCTGAACAACTAACAACGACGAGGGAATGCTCATGGCCATCAAGCTTCATCCATCGATCGACAAGGGTCTCAAACCGGGCGCCAAGAAGTTCAAGGGCGGTACGCTCACCTGCCATTGCGCCGCGGACCCCGTCACCGTCTCCATCAAGGGCAACGTGGCGCACAACCACGCCTGCGGCTGCACCAAGTGCTGGAAACCCGCGGGCGCGAAGTTCTCCGTGGTCGCGGTGGTCAGTCGCGACAATCTCAGCGTTACCGCGAACGAACAGAAGCTGACGACGGTCGATGCCAGCGCCGCGATCCAGCGTCACGCCTGCAGTGGCTGCGGTGTGCACATGTACGGACGCATCGAGAACACGAACCATCCGTTCTTCGGGCTCGACTTCGTGCACGTGGAGCTGTCGAAAGATAAGGGCTGGGCGAAGCCGGAGTTCGCGGCGTTCGTGTCATCCATCATCGAGGCCGGCGCCGCCAGGCCCAAGGAGATGACCAAGATCCGCGATCGCCTCAAGAAGCTTCGCCTGCCGCCGTACGACGCGCTTTCGCCGCCACTCATGGATGCGATCGCCACGCACGTGGCCAAACAGAAAGGCACGCTCAAGGTCTGACATGCTCGCAACCATTTCCCAGCACGCCTGCTTCGGGGGCGTGCTGGGTTACTACCAGCACCCCTCGCGGACCAACCACTGCGACATGCGTTTTGCGGTGTACGCGCCGCCACAGGCGGCGGCGGGTCCCGTACCGGTGCTGTACTACCTCGCTGGCCTCACGTGCACCGAAGAAACCTTCGTGACCAAGGCCGGTGCGCTCGAGCACGCGGCGCGACACGGCATCATGCTGGTGGCGCCGGACACGAGCCCGCGCGTCCAACTACCCGGCGATCGCGAGTCCTGGGATTTCGGCATTGCCGCGGGTTTTTACCTGGATGCCACGGAAGCGCCGTGGGCGGCTCACTACCGCATGTACAGCTACGTGGTGGACGAGTTGCCGCAAGTGGTCGCCGAATATTTCAAGGCCGATGTCTCCCGCAGCGGCATCATGGGCCACTCGATGGGCGGTCACGGCGCGCTGACCATCGCGCTGAAAAACCCGCAGAAGTACAAATCACTGTCGGCGTTCGCGCCCATCGCCGCGCCGATTCAGAGCCCCTGGGGCAACAAGGCGTTTACTGGTTATCTCGGCGCGTATCGCGCGTCGTGGTCGCAATACGATGCCACCGAGCTCGTGAAAGCGGGTGCCCGGTTCGCCGGTGGAATCCTCATCGACCAGGGCACCTCCGACAAGTTTCTTGCCGAGCAGCTCAAGCCTGATTTGCTGGTGACGGCGTGCAAGGAAGCGGGGCAGGAATGCTTCCTGCAGATGCGCGAGGGTTACGACCACGGCTACTTCTTCATCCAGAGCTTCATCTCGCAACACATGACCTGGCACGCGCACCTGCTCGCCAGGTAGCAGAAGCTCAGTCGTCGAAGCGTTTCAGGGCGACGACTTGTCGGGCGGCAGCGAAGGCCAGCGTACCGTCAGCACAAGAGATTCCTGCTCCGATCGAAACGAGTGCGGCACGCCTGGACCAAACAGCACAAAGTCACCTTCCTTCGCCAGGGCGATTTCCCGATCCGGAAAGAGCAGGACGAAGTGACCGCGAATAAGGATGTTGAGCGTCTTCACCGGGTTGCCGGGCGCCCACTCATTGCGTGTCTCACCCTTCGCATGCGTGTACCACTTCAACTCCAGCTCGGATGTTCGAAGCGGGTTGTCCTCGCCCTTCATGAAGTGTCCAAGAAACCAGCCGCGCGTGTCCTTGGCGACGCCGGCAACGTTTCCGGAAATTGGAGGAGTCGTATCCGGGTTCATGTCGGGTCGTCGAAGCGTTCGCGAATTGTCGGTTGCATGCCTGTGCGCACTGTAGGGTCGGGCAGCACATATTTGCGTCGCGACAGCGGGATGTACAGCAGCGCGAACAGCATCAGGCAGATGAGCGTGGCGATGAGCACCGGCAGCGTCGACCACGCGATCACGAATATGCAGAACGCGCCGCCGACCACCGCGAGCGTGAGTTCACCGCGCACCCGATAACGCAGTGCCGCCGCGCAGGCGCCCAGGTAGGTGAGCAGCGCGAACAGTGTCGAGGCCTCAGCCAGGTACCCGAACTGCTTGCCCAGCGTGGGGGCGATGGTCAGTATGATGAGAGCGGTCCCTAACAAGCCGGCGATGATGAGTCCGCTCACCGGGGTGTCGCCCGCACGCGTACGTGCGAACGTCTGCGGCAGCAGGCCATGATCGGCGGCGGCGCGGCTCACCTGCGCCGTCATGAGTACCCAACCCGCGAGTGTGCCCAGCGCCTTCAAGCCGCCGCACAGCGCCACCAGCGGTCCGGCGACCGGTCCCATCATTTTCGCGGCCGCCAGGGCAAAAGGTGCGTTGGAAGCGGCAATATCGGCAGCCGGCGCCAGGCCGAAGATTACGATGCTGGCTGCTATATATATGAGTGCCGCAATGAGCACACCCGCGATCGTGGCGATGGGCACATTACGTTCCGGATTCTTGACTACCGCCGCCGCCACCGAGGCGCTCTCGAGACCGGTGAAAGCCCAGAACACCAGGGCCAGTGAATTCGGCAGCGCCTTGTACAAGGGTTGGCCACTGACATTCCACGACTCGCGGAACTGCGCGGCATCGAAGGCCACCCAGCCAATCGTGACCACCAGCAGCAGGGGAATGAGCCCGGCGATGAGCAACACTCCATCGAACTGGCCTACGAAGCGCGGGCTCACCAGGTTGATCAACGTGACGAGCCACAACAGCAGCAAGGTGAACATCGCCCCTTGCACCGGACCCGCGCTGATGCCGAAGAAGTCGGCGAGATAACTCGATGCCGCCGTGGCAATGGCCACGTTGCCGATCAGGCATGCCGCCCAATACCAGAGGCTGGACTGCGAACCCCAGAATCTGCCGAACGCATCGAATGCATAGGTGGCGGGTCCGCCCGCCATCGGCTTGCGACCGGCCAGCCGCGCAAACAGAAGTGCCAGTGCCAGGGCGCCAATCGCGCCGATGACCCAGCCGAGCACGGTGAGGCTGCCAACCGTGGCGAGCGTGGCCGGCAACAGGAAGATTCCCGAGCCGATCATGTTGCCGGCAACGACAATCGTGGCGAGTACCGGCCCTAACTTGCGGTGGCCGGCCACTAACTATTCATCCCCGAGCCTCCGGGCGCGACCAGCCTGTGCGGGGTGTCGCGGGTTGCGCGCACTCCGGAATCAGCGTGCGCATGCGTTTGCCGAAGCTGCGCAAGGCGACCTCGCCGGCGGCGAGGGGGCCCACGCGGTAGCTGCCCGAAGCCATGCCGTTCTGCACGCGCTCGATGAGTACCCGGTCTTCCTCGTTCACCTGCCGGTTGATGCGCCAGTTGCAATAGCGGGCCACGCGCATCTCGCGCCGGTCGTCGGGCCGCGCATACCCGATCTCGCGGATCAGGCATTCGGTGGGCGATATCGGCAGCCACTGCATGATGTCCACCTGGTCGGGATAGACGTCGAAAGCGAAATTGGGCCACATCTTGAAATACACCCACGTGCGGCGGCGCTCGGGTGGCAGGTGCTCGGCAACCGGCAGGTATTTCTGGTACATGCGCTCCGCCCAGTTGCGCGAGGCCGCATTGCTGAGCTCGCCCGACATGCGATCTATCCACTCGCGCGATTCGACGGCGTAGCTCGCGCCAAACAACCTCGTGAGCCCGGGGTGCGCCACCGGGATGTGCAACGCGTCGGAATAGTTGTCGCCGACGTTTTTCCAGTTGACCTTGCGGGGCCGCAGCGTGACGCGGCCCATGGGTTTCAGCTTTTCGAACTCGTGCGGGGCGATCTCATCGTGATATGGCGCCATCATCTGCGCCACGGATGGACCGCCCGGCTGCAGCCGGGCGAACACGAACCCGGCATAGATCTCGGTTTCCACCGGCGCCAGCGATTCGCGGCCGATGTCGAGGTGCGGAAAAGCCGCCCGATCGCCGAGCGAAGCCAGCCGGCCTTCGAAGTCGTAAGACCATGCGTGGTAGGGACACACGATGCGGCG
>DASQJS010000390.1:0-5431 GCA_035630995.1 Steroidobacteraceae bacterium
CGAATTTGACCTTGCCACGTAGGCGCTTATTTTTCTGCGAGCGCGCCTTTCCGTCCAGTCGACGCTCTTTCGAGGCGCGTGTGGGTTTTGTCGCATGGCGCTTCTTGGGGACTACCAATGCGCGACGGACGAGATCGAGGAGCCGTTCTTCCGCGTCGCGTCGATTGCTTTCCTGGCTGCGCGACTCGCGCGCCTGGATGAGGATCTCATCCGCGTCGGTGAGTCGCTGGCCGGCGAGCGCGCGTAATCGCGCCTTCACGTCATCGCGCAGGGTCGTATTACGCGCCACCGAAAATCGCAGCTGTACGGCCGACGCCACCTTGTTGACGTTCTGCCCGCCGGGCCCGGCCGAGCGGATGAACGCCACTTCCAGATCGGAGTCGGGGATCTCGAGCCCCGGTCGAACGACCAGACTCATCCCTGGATCACGCGCACGTCGTGCTGCTGCACGGGGATGGTGATGCCGTGTTTCTTGAACAGGCGCCAGATCTCGCGATTGACGTCCGAACGCACGTTGTTGACGCCGTTCATGGGATCACGGATCCAGAAGCGCACTTCGACGCGCATGCCGTAGTTCTCGAAGCTCATGAGGCGCGAGACCGGGCCGGGTTCCTTGAGGATTCGCGGATGATTGGCTGCGGCGTCGATGAGCACCTGCAAGGCGACTTCCGGATCGTCCTCGAAACTGATCATGACCGGCAGCCGGATGCGCACGCGCTGATCGGAGTAGCTCCAGTTGATCACCGAGTTGGTGATGAGATTCTGGTTGGGCACCAGCGTTTCGACGCCGTCCCGGTCGCGCACGACGATGTAGCGGCCGCGCAGCTCCTGCACCCAGCCGAAGTTTTCGGTGCTGGTGCCGGTGGTGCCGGTGAAACTGATGACGTCGCCGGGCTTGATGGACTTGTCGAGCAGCAGCACGAAGCCGGACACGAAGTTGCTGGCGATGGCCTGAAGGCCGAAGCCCAATCCCAGGCCGATGGCGCCGGTGAACAGCCCCAGCACCGTGAGATCGACGCCCGAGGCGTTGATGCCTAACAACACACCGAGGCCGACCAGGAAGAACGTGGAGAACTTCGAGATGCCGATGCGCGTCGAGATCGCGAGGCCCTCGAGCTTCATGACGCGCCGCTCGATGGTGCGCGCGATGAGGCTCGTGGCGACCAGGAATCCGACGATGACCACGATGCTCTTGAGCAGCGCCCAGAGGGTGAAGGTGGTCTTGCCGGGGACGAGGTCGATGCCGTCGAACGTGCGCTCGATGCCGCTGAACCAGCCCAGAACCTGGAACGAGATTGCCGCCCAGAGCGCGAAGGTGATGCGCAGTTCCCAGGCGCGGATCCAGCTGTTCGGCCCCAGCGAAACGCTCAGGACATGAACCGCGATGCGCACCAGCACCAGTACGGTGGCCAGGTCCATGGCTACGTCGATCAGCGCGGTTTCCAGCCGGAAGCCGGCGAACAGCACACGCAGCCCCAGGATGAGCAGCAGGCCCAGGAGCGATGGCGCCAGTACCATGCCCGCGACCACGATGCGCGCAGTCCAGCGCGGCAGGTTGTCGCGCGCGGCGATCGGACGCAGCCAGTTCTTGATGTAGTGCGCCAGCGCCGTGGCCAGCAACGCGGCCATGAGAAGCGCGAGCGCCTCAGCCATGACTTCGGGGGTGGTCAGTTGCTCGAAGAGTTTCTTCAAGCGTTCAGATCCGGGATGAGCTCACTCTCGAGCCGGGTGATCTGGTCCTTGAGAATCAGCTTGCGCTTCTTAAGCCGCTTCAGTTGGAGCTGGTCGGTCTGGAAGTCGAGCGACAGCCGCGAAATGACCTCGTCGAGATCGCGATGCGCGATGCGCAGTTCGCGCAGCTTTTCCACATTCTTGAAAAGCTCGCGATCGACGTTGTCCTGATCTTCGATTTCGCTCATCGGGCGTGTTCAGTAAGGCAAGTCGTCACCGGATCGAGACCGCTCGCAAGCTTAAGCCACCGGCCGAGGGGATTCCACGGCACGGCGGGGTCGTGGAAGTCCGAACCCATCGAGGCACGCAGCTTGAAGCGGCGGCACAACGATGCGATGCGGTCGGCGTCGTTCGGACTCATGCCGGCCATGCTGGCTTCGAGCGCCGCGCCGCCCTCCAGCGCGAAAGCCGCGGTCAGCTCGCGCAACTGGCCGGCGGACAGGCGATAGCGATGCGGATGAGCAAGCACGGCAATGGCGCCGCTGTCGCGCAATACCGCCATGGCCGCCGCGAGGGCCGGCCATTCGGCGGGAACGTGGCCCGCCTTGTCGCGATTCAGCCAACGGTCGAACGCCTCCTGGGTGTCGCGCGCGTGCCCGCGTTCCACGAGCAGGCGCGCCAGGTGCAGCCGCGTGGGTGCCGTTGCTTCCGCGGCAAGGGCGGCGAGCTCGCGGCCCGGCAGACGCGCGCGTTTCTCGAGCCGCTCGCCGATTTCCCTTAGGCGCTCCTGGCGTCGCTGCAGGACCGCATCGAGATGCGAATTGAAGCCCGCATGGGACTCGTCGACCTGCAAGCCGACGATGTGAATAGTTTGGCCGCGCCACTGCGCCGAGAGTTCGGCACCAGGCACGAAGTGGATCTGCGAAGCCGCGCAGGCGGTGCGCGCCTCGGCGAGCCCCGCGGTGGTGTCGTGATCGGTGAGCGCCAGTGTGCCGACGCGACGGGTTCGTGCGCGCTCGACCAGCGCGGTGGGCGACAGCACACCATCCGAATAGTGGCTGTGCGTGTGGAAGTCGACGAGGGTTTCGGGGGTGGCGTCCATCGGGGGCCAGTATGATACGCCCGTATGTCCCGCCACCCGCATTCCCGGCCCGATTGGTCGGCCATAGATACCGTGTTGCTCGACCTCGACGGCACGCTGCTCGACCAGGCGTATGACAACCACATCTGGCGCGACCTCGTGCCGCAGCGCTTCGCCGTGGCGCAGGGCCTCGATCTGCACGTGGCGTACTCGGAAATTGCGCGCCGTTTCGCGGAGCGCAACGGGACGCTGGACTGGTATTGCATCGACTACTGGTCGCGCTCACTCGGGATCGACATCGGTGCACTGCATCGCGAAGTGCGTTCGCATGTCGCCTGGTTGCCGGGCGCCCGCGAATTCCTCATGCGCATGCGTGCGGCGGGGAAAAAACTGGTGCTGCTCACCAATTCGCATCCCACCGCGCTCGCCGTGAAACACGAAGAGACCGGCGTGCTCGACTATCTCGACTCGGCCGCCACGTCACACGAATTCGGGGCGCCCAAGGAAAACGAACAGTTCTGGCGCGCCGCGGTTGCCCGGTTTGCCTTCGATCCTGCCCGCAGCCTGTTCGCCGACGACAACTCGAAGATGCTCGAAGCCGCGCGCGCCGCGGGCATTCGCTGGGTGTACGGCGTGCGCCATTGGGACACCAAGGGCTCGCGGCGCGACCATGTCGACCATTTTGCGGTCGATGGTGTCGGAGACCTGGCGGAGTTCTCTAACTAGACCGGAAATGGGGACATTCCCCATTTGCGGCAAATGAGGGACGTCCCTAGCGACCGCCGCGGCGCGGGCCGCCGCGTCCACCACCACCACCACCACCACTGCGCCGGGGCGGGCCGCCACGTCCACCGCCAGGGCCGCCGCGACGCGGACCACCGCGTCCACCGCCACCGCCGCCGCCGGAGCGGCGCATGGGCTTGGGGCCATCTTCCGGGTCCCATTCCTTGTAGACCGGCGGCTTCAGGTCCTTGGCTAACAACTCGAGCTTCACCGGGAACACGGGAATCTTGTGCGTGATGTAGGCCTCGATCTCCGGCAACGACACTGCAAATTCCTCGCAGCCGAAGCTGATCGCGTCACCCTCGGCGCCCGCGCGCGCGGTGCGGCCGATGCGGTGTACGTAATCGGCGGCATCCTGCGGCAGGTCGTAATTGAAAACGTGGCTGACATCCGCGATGTGCAGGCCGCGCGAGGCAACGTCCGTGCAGATCAGCACCGCAAGCTCGCCGCTGTGAAACTCTTTCATGAAACGCAGGCGCTTCTTCTGCGGCACGTCGCCCGACAGCGCCTGCGCCTTGAAGCCGTTGGCGATGAGGTAGGCCTCGAGTTTCTCCGCGACGCGCTTGGTGTTCACGAAAACCATCGTGCGGCGCGCCTCGTACTGCCGCAGCAGGCCGATGAGCAACGGGATTTTTTCTTCCATCGCCGGGAAATAGATCATCTGCCGCACTTTGTCCGCGGTGATGCGATCCGGCTCGATACGCACGAGCTCCGGATTGTTCATGTGTTCATAGGCGAGCTCGAGCACACGCTGCGACAGCGTGGCCGAGAACAACATCGACTGCCGCAGCTCGGGCTTCGGCAGCCGGCGCAGAATGAAGCGGATATCGGCGATGAACCCCAGGTCGAACATGCGATCGGCTTCGTCCAGCACCACGGCCTGCGCGTGGCGCATGTCGAACACGTGTTGCTTGAAATAGTCGATGACACGGCCGGGCGTGCCGATCAGCACGTCGATGCCGTCCTGGAGGCTCTTGCGTTGTTTTTCGTAGTCGACGCCCCCATAAACCACGCCGATCTTCAATCCGGTGTGTTTACCCAACACCTCGGCGTCACTGAAAATCTGCACCGCCAGCTCGCGCGTGGGCGCGAGGATCAGGGCGCGGATGCCGCTGGCGCTTCGCCCCGGCATGGGGTTCGTGAGCAGGCGCTGGAACAGCGCCACCAGGAAGGCGGCTGTTTTGCCGGTACCGGTCTGGGCTTGTCCCGCGACATCCTTTCCCGTGAGGGCGATTGGCAACGTCATTGCCTGAACCGGGGTGGCGCGGACGAAACCGGCGTCGCGGATGCCCTGGGCGACCGAGGGAACGAGATCGAGCGAAGCGAAAGCAAGCTCGGAAAGGTGTGTCTCTGTCATTGAATTGATTTACTTATGTATTGGGGACATCGAATAGGCGCCGGGTGCATGTGGCGCTTGCAAATGGCAGTCGGACCAGTTAAAAAATGCTCCCAAGACGCGGACCTGCTCGTGTATCGAGCTCACCGAACCGCAAATCCAAAGCTTCCAAACCAAACACTGGGTCTTTTAATCCATCAGGCAATTTGACTGCGCAACGGCAGTCTAACCGTTTGATCGCGTCCTGAGCACGGCTTCCTGCCGGCTGCAGCGCCAGCTCCTCAAAACCCCACCAATACACCACTCGAGTCTCAATGCATTTCTGTTTCCCTATGGAGGTCCTTCCACGTGAGTAACCCGGACATCGTCCACACTACGGACGCAACGTTCAGCCAGGACGTGCTCAAGTCCGACAAGCCCGTTCTTCTCGACTTCTGGGCCGAGTGGTGTGGGCCCTGCAAGATGATCGCGCCGATCCTCGATGAGATCGCCACGGAGTACAAAGACAAGCTCCGCGTGGCCAAGATCGACATCGAGTCGAATCCGCAGACGCCGCCGAA
>DASQJS010000391.1:0-2984 GCA_035630995.1 Steroidobacteraceae bacterium
AAGCGGTTTCTGCAAGACCTCGTCGGCCTCACCCAGTGCCGTGCCCAGATAGCCGCTCATCAGAACGATGGGCATGGGCCCGCACATGCCGCGCACTTCACGAATCAGCTCGGAGCCCGACATCTCCGGCATGCGCTCATCGGTGATCAGCGCATCGAAGTGCTGCGGGCCTGCGCGGAGCGCCGCGAGGGCGGCGCTGCTGGAGGTGAACCCGACCGGCGCGTAGCCCAGTTCCTCGAGCGTGCGCGAGGCCAGCTGCACCAGCGGCTCCTCGTCGTCAACGATCAGCACGCGTTGCCCCCTGCCGCGCGGAAGATCCGCTTCCCTCGCGTCGACAGACTCGGCGGCATCGCCGCAGCGCGGCAGATAGATGGTGAACGTGCTGCCGGCGCCGGGTGTGCTCGCGACGTCGATGGCGCCACCGAGTTCGGTGACGATGCCGTGCACCAGCGAGAGACCGAGGCCCGTTCCGGTGCCAACATCCTTGGTGGTGAAAAAGGGGTCGAAAATCCGATCGGCGATTTCCGGCGGGATACCGGTGCCGGTATCCGCCACCGTCAACACGACATACTCGCCGGCCTCGCGAATGCCGATCGTTGCGGTGCGTGGCACTTCGGCGCGCTCCACGGCGAGCCAGATGCGCAGCGTCCCTCCAGCCGGCATCGCCTGGACGGCGTTGTTCGCCAGATTGGTCACCACCTGGTGCACCTGTGTCGCGTCGCCGCGTACGGCGGCTCGCTCGGCGTGCATCTTGGCGTGCACGGTGACATCGGGCGGCAGCTTCGCCTGGACCTGGTCGAGCACCTCGCGCACCACGCGTTCCACGTTGACGGGCACACGTTCGCCCACCGAGCTGCGGCTGAACGCGAGCACGCGGTCGACGAGCGCTCGCCCGCGCTCGCCGGCGATCATGATGGCGTCGAGGTCGCGCGCGAGGCGACTGCCCTTCGGCGCGTCGCGCATCGCCATTTCGCCGTATCCGAGGACTGCGCCGAGGATGTTGTTGAAGTCGTGCGCGATGCCACCCGCGAGTGTCCCCATGGCCTCGAGGCGTTGAGACAGGCGCAACTTCCGCTCCATGGTCTTCAACTCATCTTCAGCCCGCTTGCGGTCCGTGATGTCGGTCGTTGAGCCAGTCCACCGGATGACCTTGCCCGTGTCGTCGCGTTTGCAGATGGCCTGAAGACTATGCCAGCGGATCTCTCCGCGAACGATGTAACGCACCTCCATGGCAAGCCGTTCGCCCGCGCCGGCGAACAACGCTTCGCGCGCCGCCTCCCATCGCGCGAAATCTTCCGGGTGCATGTTGATTCGCGAACGGAACTCATCCCTGGAGATTCCGGTGTCCGGATCGTAGCCTCCCATCTCGAGCGCTCTCGAGGAGAGGAAGTACTGGTTGGTGGGAATGTGCCAATCCCAGTATCCCGACTCGCTCGCAGCCATGGCGAGTTCGTAGCGGTCCTGGGATTCGCGCAGCGCCTGTTCAGCCCGCTTGCGCGCGGTCACATCCCGGAGGGTGCCGTTCCAGCGTACCAACTGCCCCTCGGAATTGTGCGTCGCGCGGCCGATAAAATGGACCCACTTCTCCGCGCCGCGCACCGAGGCGCGAATCTCGATCTCCATGCGCGCGGTCTTTCCGGCGAAGTGTTCGGCGGCTGCACGCTGCAAGGCCTCGCGGTCGACGTCCGAGATCGGCAGGGCTTTGAACATGTCAGCGCGCCGCGCAAACGTCGTGTCCGGTGGGATGCCGAACATGTCGAGGAACCGCGGCGAGAGATAAAGCTCATCGACCGGTGCATTCCAATCCCAGAACGCCTCCTCGCTCGCGCTCACCACGCGCGCATAACGCTCCTGGGTTTCGCGCAGCGCATCTTCGGCGCGCTTGCGCTCGGTGATGTCGCGCACCGTGCCAGTCCACCTGACTACAGCGCCGAAAGAGTCGCGCGCTGCCACGCCGCCAAGCTGCACCCAACGCAGCTCGCCGCCCCGGAAGAAGCGAGCCTCGACGTCGCAGCGTGCCGTCTTGCCGGCAAAATGTTCGGCAAAGACCCGAGCCACCATCTGGCGGTCCTCGGACTGGAATGGAATCCGGGCGATGAGGTCTTCGCGGCCGGCGAAACTGGTGCCTGGCGCGAAGCCATAGATCTCCAGAAGCTTCGGCGACGTGTAGATAGCATCGTCGGCGACGATCCAGTCCCAGAAACCATCATTACTGGTGCTCATGGCACGTGCGTACCGCTCCTGGTCGCGCAACATGCTGTCATTTCGAGAGTCCCACTCACCCACGGCTTGTCCCTCTACTGACAAGACGAGAACCGGCGAAGCATACGCCGTCTGTCGCAGGTTCTGCATCCAGATGGCAAATGACACAAAGGTGTCGCGCGCCGACTCAGGCGTTTGGTCCATGTCACAGGCGTCATCTCAGGAACAGGTCTTGCAAACAACCTGCGACTTGCGGGGAGTCGAATGTCATCCCATGAGGAGCCGGCGCGGCTCACCCTGGGAGACAGGTGATGGAAACTCAACGCAATTCAGGCTATTTGCACCTCGTTGGAGCAGACCTTCCGATTGATTCGTTCCGGGTGGCGGCCGGCAATACGGCGCGGCTGCCGCCGCACCAGCTGCAGTTAGCCGTAGCGGATATATCGAGGGCGCTGAATGAGGCGCTTCGCAAGAACGGCATCAATGCAATGCTGTATCTGCGACGCGCGGATGAGTCCCTGACGCCTGAGGCGCGGCCGGAATTATCGCGCACCGCGATTGCCGGTCCGAGGCTGACCGCCTGGCAACAGCGGCGGGTGCTGGAACACATCGAATCCGGCCTCGCAACGCCATTGAGAAACCGCGAACTCGCGGCCCTGGTGCGTTTCAGCGAGTTTCATTTCAATGTCGCATTCCGCAACAGTCTGGGCACTTCGCCTCATGAATTCATCATTCGGCGGCGAATCGATCGCGCGCAGCAGCTCATGCTCTCCACCAGGATG
>DASQJS010000392.1:0-10744 GCA_035630995.1 Steroidobacteraceae bacterium
CTGGCAGCGCTCTAGCGGTTTTTCGTGGGCCCGCGATCCAGTCCCGCCGACGTTCTGCGCGTGGGCAAGGAGGCGCACGCATCCGTGGTCGGGCTCACGCACAGGTTTGGCGTAGAGCTGCGTCAGCTTGCCGCCGGCGAAATACTGCCCGGCTCATTCTGGGGCGAGAGTGAAGCTGGCCTGCGCGCCAATGTCCTTTACGTCCGCGCTGACACCCCTCTGCATTCGTTGTTGCACGAGCTGAGCCACTACGTGTGCATGTCGCCGGAGCGCCGCGCCAGCCTCGATCGCGACGCCGGCGGTGATGACGAGGAGGAATGCGCGGTGTGTTACCTGCAGATCCTGCTCGCTGATGAGCTCCCCATGCTCGGGCGCGATCGAATGCTCGAGGACATGGATGCCTGGGGCTATACGTTCCGGCTGGGTTCGTCGCGTGCGTGGTTCGAGCAGGATGCGGCGGATGCCTGCACCTGGTTACGCGGCCACGGCATCGTCGATGACGGCAATCGTCCGACGTTTCGGCTCAAAGGCGCTGCATTGAGTCGGGGTGGGTGAAGGCGGCGTGCCATTCAAAAAGATTAGGAGTCGTTTCGGAAGTTCACCTTCCGCCTCCACCACCCGACTATCGACCGACGGATCCTGCGTTGAGCAGACGCAGTTCCCGCTAGCAGCTGTAACGGCCGAAAGGTGTTGGACTTTAGCGCCTGCGCAAAAGATTTCCCGCGAACCGGCGGCTCGGTTCGCGTGTTTGACAGAACCCTCGCGAAAACAGCCTAGGCGCGGGAAAAGCGGTCGGTGGCAAGCACCAGTTCGCGGGAGATGCTGGTCTCGAATGCCGAGTGGCCGGCATCGGGCACGATGCGCAGGTCCGCCTCGGGCCAGGCCTTGTGCAGATCCCACGCGCTGCGCGCCGGGCACACCACGTCGAAGCGCCCTTGCACGATGACCGCGGGAATGTGGCGGATCTTCGGCACGTCTTCGATCAACTGGTCAGGGCGCTCGAGGAAGCCGCCATTCACGAAGTAATGGCACTCGATGCGCGCGAACGCGGCGGCAAACTTGGGATCTTCGGCCTGCCTGATGTAACTCTCGTTGACCTTCATGTACGCCAGCGCGCTTTCCCAGACGGACCAGGCGCGCGCGGCTTCGAGCAGCGTCTCGCGGTTCTCGCTGGTCAGACGCTTGTAGTACGACCGCATGCAGTCCTTGCGCTCTTCGGGCGATAACGGCTTCAGATATCGCTCCCAGAAATCCGGGAACATCGCCGCCGCCCCGAGGTCGTTCTGATAGAACCAATCGAGCTCGAAACTCCGCAGCAGGAAGATGCCGCGCAACACGATCTCAGTGCAGCGTTCCGGATGCTTCTGCGCGTAAGCGAGCGCCAGCGTGGATCCCCACGACCCGCCAAACACCTGCCAGCGGTCAATCTTCAGATGCTCGCGCAAAGCTTCGATGTCCGAGACGAGATGCCAGGTGGTGTTGTCGACGAGACTCGCTGAGGGTCTGCTCTTGCCGCTGCCGCGCTGGTCGAACAGCACGATGCGGTAACGCTTCGGGTTGAAAAACCTCCGCATCTTCGGGTCCGTGCCGCCACCCGGGCCGCCATGCAGGAACACCACGGGCTTTCCATTGGGGTTGCCGCTTTCTTCGTAGTAGAGCTCGTGTACGTCCGAGACGCGCAGGAATCCCGTGTTGTAGGCCTTGATGGCCGGGTAGAAATCCCCCGCCTTGCGTGCGGGCGCCGCGGCTTTGGGCGCGCGCTTCTTCGATTTCGCTGCCTTCGATTTCACAGGGGACTTCTTCTTGCTAGCCATGTTTTCCTCCGGGGAGCATCGGGCCGAGCATTGCGCCGCCGACCAGGTGCATGTGCAGGTGGTACACCACCTGCCCGCCGTGCTTGTTGCAGTTGATGATGAGTCTGAAACCGTCGTCCGCAATGCCTTCGGCGCGCGCCAGGTCGCGGGCGACCACGAACATGTGGCCGAGCGTGCGCTCGTCGTCCTCGCTCACGTCGTTGACCGTGGGAATGGGTTTGTTAGGCACGATGAGCAAGTGCACCGGCGCCTGCGGGCTGATGTCGCGGAAGGCGGTGACGCGGTCGTCCCGGTGGACGATGGTGGCGGGAATCTCTCCCGCGATGATCTTCTCGAAGATGGTGGCCATGTGGGGGCAGAGAATACGCGGCGGCCCCGAGACTCGTCGACTGGCGCGCCGCATCGTGCCCGGACCGGAAATTGCCAATCAGTGGCCTATTCGGGTGGCTTCCGGGGCGGCAAGTCGCCCATAATCCGCACCGAACGTGCAGAAATCCCCCCGCCATTGAAGCTCTCGCTCGAAACTCTCCGTGCGCACCTCGCAGGTGAGCCCGCGCGAGCCTATCTCGTGTCCGGCGACGAGGCGCTGCTCGTGGGCGAGGCCGCCGATGCCATCCGCGCACGCGTCAAGCGCGCGGGATTCGATGAGCGCGAAGTCCACTTCATCGAGCGCGTGGCCGACTGGGATGCGGTACGCGCCAGCGCTAACAATCTATCGCTTTTCGGGTCGCGCAAGCTGATCGAGATCCGCCTTCCTTCCGGAAAGCCCGGTGTGGGTGGCGCCAATGCCATCGTCGACCTGCTGGCCAATGTCAGTCCCGACAACGTGTACCTGATGCTCACCGGCAAGCTCGAGCGCGAGCAGAATAATTCCGCCTGGGTGAAGGCATTCGAGAGCGCCGGTGCCTGGCTCGCGGCGTGGCCGGTGGAGCTGGCCCGTCTGCCGCAATGGCTGCGCGCGCGCGCCGCGACGCTCGAGCTCGAAATCGAAGACGAGGCGGTGCGGTTCATAGTCGATCGCACCGAGGGCAACTTGCTCGCCGCGCAGCAGGAACTCGAAAAGCTCAAACTGCTGGCAAGCGGCAAACGTGTCGATCTCGCCGCGGTGCAGGCGTCGATTGGCGACAGCGCGCGCTTCGACGTATTCCAGCTCGGCGAGGCGGCGCTCGGCGCCGACGTGCCGCGCGCATTGCGCATCCTTGCCGGTTTGCGCAGCGAGGGCGTGGAGCCCACGCTCGCGCTCTGGTCGATCGCGCGCGAGATTCGCAATGTCTGGGGCACCACGCAGCAGGGCCCGGCGCGTGGCTGGCAGAAACCGTCGGCCGCGCTCGAGAATGCCAGGCGCCGCGCGGCCAAACTTCCCTATGCGCGGCTCGCGGCGCGAACCTCGCGCGCCGACCGCATGATCAAGGGCCAGCACAGCGGCGATGCCTGGGATGAAATGGCGCTGCTGATAGTCGAATTCGCCGGACGCCGTTCCCTGCCGCTCGTTGGGCCACACACCGGAGCGCGTGCCGCTTGAACACACCCCCGGGTCCCATCGGTCTGTTCGGCGGTACTTTCGATCCGATCCATTACGGGCATCTGCGCACGGCCTTCGAGCTCTGGCAGTCGCTGAAACTCACCGAGGTCCGCTTCCTGCCTACCGGCAATCCGCCGCATCGCGAACGCACGCTCGCCGACGCGCAGCTGCGCGTGGCCATGGTGCGCGCGGCGGTTGCGGATCAAGCCGCCTTCGTCGTCGACGATCGCGAAGTGCGTCGCGCAGGCGCCTCGTACACGGTGGATACGTTGACGGAGCTCCGCAATGAATTCCCCCAGCGCTCGCTGTGTCTGCTGCTCGGCATGGACGCTTTTCTGGGCCTGCCGAACTGGCATCGCTGGCGCGAGCTGTTCGACCTGGCGCATGTCGTGGTTGCGCACCGTCCCGGATGGAAGGCGCCCACCCAGGGACCGCTCGGTGAGCTGATGGTGGATCGGGGTACGGGCGCGGTGACCGACCTGCACAAGGCGTCAGCCGGCCGAATCTACGTACATGCCGTTACCCAGCTCGAAATTTCTTCGACAGAATTGCGCCAGATCATCGATGCGGGCCGTGACCCGCGGTTCCTGGTACCGGACCCCGTGCGCGAGATCATTCGCGAGTCCGGGTGTTATGCTCGCCCCAAGTAACCCACGGAGAGAAATGGCCACCAAAACTGCTTCCCGCCGCGCCGCGGCGCTGCCCAAGAATTCAATCCCGCAGACCCTGTTGCGCATCGTCAATAGTGCGCTCGATGACATGAAAGCCGTCAACGTCAGAGTCATGGACGTCCGGCACCTCACCGACATCACCGACATCGTCGTCATCGCCTCCGGCAATTCCGACCGTCACGTGAAATCCATCGCCGATCGTGTGCTGCAGTTTGCCAAGCAGAACGACTTCCGTCCCATCGGCGTGGAAGGCGCGCGCGAAGGCGAGTGGGTGCTGGTCGATCTCAACGACGTCGTGGTGCACGTGATGTTGCCGCGCGTCCGCGAGTTCTACGGACTCGAGAAGCTCTGGGAAGACGTCGAGCCGCCTGCGGCCGATCATTCGATGGAAAAGATCGTCGAAAAAGTCATAGCGTCCAAATCGACTCCGCCGAAACGCGCCGCGCCGAAGCGCGCCGCTGCGCCACGCCGCAAGACGCCCGCGCGAGCTCGCGCCGCTCGTTAGCCTTGCCGCATGCGCGTTCGCATCGTTGCGGTTGGAACGCGCATGCCCGGATGGGTCACGCAGGCATACGAGGACTACACGCGCCGCCTGCGTTCCCACCTGCGCATCGATCTCGAAGAACTTCAGGTCGGCAAGACCAGGGCCGACGAAGAGAAGCGCCTGCTGGAGCGCGCCGGTGACGACTTCATCGTGGCGCTCGACGAGCATGGCAAATCCCTAACCACCCTCGAGCTCGCGAAATGGCTGGGCCAGCGCCAGCAGGATGGCCGCAACCTCGCATTCGTGATCGGCGGTCCCGACGGTCTGGGGCCGGAAATCCTGAAAAAGGCCAGCCTGCGATGGTCACTGTCGGCACTGACCTTCCCGCACGCCATGGTTCGCGTGATATTGGCGGAACAGCTGTATCGCGCCCATTCGGTGCTGCAGAATCACCCGTATCATCGCGAGTGAAGGGTCGATGGCCAAACAAGAACAAGAACAACAACCACCGGTGTTGAGGCTGGCCTCGGCCTCCCCGCGACGCCGGCAGTTGTTAGACCTGATTGGCGTGCCGCACGTGGTGCTGGCCGCCGATATCGACGAAACGCCGCGCGAGGCCGAGCCCGCGGATGCCTATGTCGTGCGCCTCGCGCAGGAAAAGGCCGCTGCGGTCTGGTCCATCGCGCGCGATCTCCCGGTGCTCGCCGCGGACACCACGGTGGTGGTCGACGGCGAAATTCTCGGCAAGCCCGAGTCCGAGGCGCATGCGCATGAAATGCTCGGCAAACTCTCCGGCAGGGAGCATGTCGTGCACACGGGCGTCGCGCTGATCAGCAAAGGCATCCCGCAGGTGGTGCTCAGCTCCACCCGGGTTACATTCGGCGCGTTGTCGCGGGAGCAGATCCACGCCTACTGGGCCAGCGGAGAACCGCAGGGAAAAGCCGGGGCGTACGCGATCCAGGGGCTCGGCGCGGCATTTGTCGCCGGCATTGCCGGCAGCTACACCGGCGTCATGGGTCTGCCACTATTCGAGACCGCGCAGTTATTGCGGGCAGTCGGAATCCCGGCGTGGAACGGGGCGCTGAAGGTCGAGGGGGCGGAGTGACGACGGAAATTCTCATCAATGTGGCGCCACGCGAAAACCGCGCGGCGCTCGTGGAAAACGGCGTCCTGACGGAGCTGTTCATCGAGCGGCAGAGCCGGCGCGGCATCGTCAGCAATCTGTACAAGGGCCGTGTGCAGCGCGTGCTGCCCGGCATGCAGGCCGCGTTCATCGACGTCGGGCTCGAGCGCACCGCCTTCCTGCACGCGGCGGACATCGCGGCACCCAGCCCGGAAAACACGTTGATCGGCACACCGAGCGGCGAGGACATCCGCTCGCTCGTCAAGGAAGGCGATGACATCCTGGTGCAGGTGGTCAAGGACCCGATGGGCACCAAGGGTGCGCGCCTAACCACTTTCGTCGCGTTGCCGTCGCGCCTCATGGTCTACATGCCGCGCGGCGAAGGCATCGGCGTCTCCGCGCGCATCGACGACGAGGCCGAACGCGCACGCCTGAAGTCGCTGGTGACCGAAGCCGTGCCACAGCAGACCACTGGCGGATACATCGTGCGTACCGCGGCGCAGGGTGCGTCGATGGAACAGATTCGTGACGACATCCAGTATCTCGGGCGCCTGTGGCAGCACGTGAAACAGAAAGGGATGCTCGCGCAGTCCGGCGAACTGGTGTACGAAGACCTGCCGCTTCCCACGCGCATCCTGCGCGACGAACTGGCGCGTGGTGTCGACCGCGTGTTGGTCGACAACGCCACTTCGCATGTCGGCATGCTCGAGTTCGCCGCCAGCTTCATGCCCGGCAGCACCACTTCCATCGAGCTGTACACCGGCCAGCGGCCGATTTTCGACCTGCACGGGGTCGAAGAGGAAATCGGCAAGGCGCTCGAGCGCAGCGTCAATCTCAAATCCGGGGGGCACCTGGTCATCGACCAGACCGAGTCGATGACCACGATCGACGTCAACACTGGCGGCTTCGTCGGCCACCGCAATCTCGAAGACACGATTTTTCGCACGAACCTCGAAGCGGCCGTGGCCATTGCGCGGCAGCTCAGGCTGCGCAATCTCGGGGGCATCATCATCATCGATTTCATCGACATGGCGGACGTGGCCCACCGCACCCAGGTCATGGAAGCACTGCAGCGCGCGCTGGCGGGTGACCATGCGCAGACCCACATTGCCAGCGTCTCCTCGCTCGGCCTGGTGGAAATGACGCGCAAGAGAACCCGCGACAGCCTGGAACATTTGCTTTGTGCGGCGTGTCCCAGTTGTGAAGGCCGTGGCTTCGTGCGGACGCCCGAAACGGTCTGCCACGAGATATTCCGTGAAATTGTGCGCCAGAGCAGGCAGTTCCAGAGCCGCGAACTGCTAATTTTGGCCCACCAGAATGTGATCGACCGCCTGCTGGATGACGAATCCACAGTGCTCGCGGAGCTGGAGCACCAGGTGGGGCGGCCGATAAGGTTACAAGTCGAAACGCTCTACGGCTTCGATCAATACGATGTGGTGCTGGCTTGAAGAGGTGAGATGACCAACGCAACCCTTGAACAAAGGGGGGACGAAAGCGACTCGCACTGGGCGAGACGCACGGTGCTGGTCACGTTTTGCTTATTGCTGCTCGGCACCCTGATCGTGGTGTTCACGCGCGTCGTCGCGGCGCGTGTTCCGGCGCAGCGCGCCAATCTCGAGAAACTCATCACCGATCGCACCGGCCTTGCCGTGCGTTTCGACAACGTGCATTTCGCGTGGACCCTCGACGGCATGAGCGCCGTGTTCGAGCGCGTCGAGCTCACCGATCCGAAGCAGGGACGCGTGCGGGTCGTCGCGCCGGCGCTGAGCGTCGAGTTCGACACGTGGGATTACCTGCGCCATCACCAGTTTTCGCTGGGGCACGTGAAGCTTGCCTCGCCAGACATCGAAATCACTGGCGATGCCCTCGACGCGCCCGCGGTCAGCGCAGGCGCGCCGCGCGCGAATACTCCTGAGCCGACTCGGGCCGACGAAGCCGCGTTGGTGCGCCGCTTCGCGGCGTGGGTCGAGCTCATGCCGAACGGCCGAGTGGAAGTGGAAGGGGCGCGGGTGCACCTCAAGCGACGCGGCGATCGCGCCGCGCGCACCACCTTCACGTTGAGCCAGGCAGTCCTGATCCGTGGCCCTTCCACGTTCAACGCATTCGGCACCATGCTGCTCTCACAGGATGTGGGCCAGTCCCTGTTCCTGTCCGCGAAGCTGGATGGACTCAGCCCAGGTTCACGCGTCTCGGGAGACCTGCGCCTGATCGCGCGTCGCGTGTTCCTCGACAAGATTTCCGTCATCGCCGCAAAAGGCCGCGGCACGCTCGATGCCAGGCTCCACCTGCAGGATGGCCTCGTACAGTCGGCGAGCTGGCAGGCAAGCGCGCGCGAGCTCCAGTTCCCTGACGATTCCCGCACGCGGTTCGATCACCTGACGGTGAGTGGCAAGCTCGAAAGGGACGCGGACGATTTCCTGCTGCAGTTCGCGGACCTGCAGCTCACGCGCGGCGCGCGTCTGGAGCGTGCGCCGAACCTGTCGGCACGGGTCAGCGTCGAACCTGGTACGACGCGAATCGCGCGCACGACGCTCAGCGCCGAGCGATTGCCGTTCATGGCTGCGGAACTCATGAGCCGGCTGCTCGCATCGCAGTTCGAAGGTCGGACCATCGCATTTCCGGGCGGCTGGACGCCGACCAGCGGCGAGCTTCGCAGCGTTCACTTCGATTCGCGCCTGAAAGGTGGCGGCTGGAGCCTCGACGCAAGGCTCACTGGAGCGGACCTCGAGCGCACCATCGATCACGCCCGCATAGGCCACGTTGCCGCGCACCTGCAGCTCAGTGCCGGCGGGTTGGCGCTGACCTTCGATCCGGCGAACACCATGAACCTGCGCGTTCCGGGTGCCCAGGAGCCGCGAGCACTGAATCTCGGTGGGCGCCTGGTGGCGCTGAATTCGGCAGACACCACCGTTCGGTTCGAAGACTTCTCGATGCGCAGCGACGCCGGCACTGTCGCGGCGCAAGGCGAATGGAATGGCGAACTCAATGACGCCGCGGCCCGGGCCAGGTCGCTCGTGCTCACGGTTTCCAATCTCGACCGTGCACTGTTGCTCGATGGCTGGGCGATGCTCGCCGCAGATGCGGCAATTCCCGCGCTGCTGGCCGACATCGAACAGGGCGTGATACTCGATGGCAAGCTGACCTTGCTGCCGTCACGCAATGCCGATGGCAACCGCGAGGTCAACTGGCAGCGCTCTAGCGGCAAGCTGACGTTGGCCGGAATCGCCAGTTCAGGCGACGACCTGCCGAGCCTGTCGGCGGGGCGAGGTACCCTCGAATTCTCGCGTGGCCATACGAAGCTGCTGCTCGACGGCGGCGAATTCGATCGACTCGCCGTGACGTCCGCACGTCTCGACTGGCCGCGCGCCGGCGCACCGCGGCTACACGCCGCACTGCAGGGCGAGCTTACCTCGCCGGTGCTGAGCCGCGCTCTCGAGGCGCATGGGCTCGAGCGCCTCACCGGTACTGTTGCGGTGGAGGTCGATGCGCGCGGTGAAAAAGAGATTCGCCAGCCGGATCTGTGGCGCGTCAGCGCGCGGCTCACCGACGCCTCGATGCCTCTCGGTGGTGAATTGCCCCCGGTCGAAAAGCTCTCGGGCACCGTGCGATATGCCGGCGGACAGTTGCGCGGGCTCGCGCTCGGGGGAAGCTGGCTCGGTGGGCCCATCGAAATCGAATCGCGCCGCGCTGCGCCCGGCAATACGAGCTTCGCCATCAGTGGTGTCGCGGACGCGGGTCCGCTGCTGCGCTTGTTAGGCAAGGCGGAAGCCGCCAACCGCATCAGCGGCGAGATCTCCTGGACGGGCACGGCGCTGCTCGTCGAAGACGACAAACACGGCGATGCGTGGAAGTTGTCACTCGCCAGCACACTCGCCGGTGTCGAAAGCCGGCTCCCCGCGCCTTTCGACAAACCGGTTGCACGAACGCTTCCCGTGAGCGCGCAATTGCGCGTCGACGCCAATGGCATTCGTGAGTTCGAGATCGGCGCGGGCCGGGACATGACGATGCGTGGCGCCGTCGAGAACGGAATCACTACCGCGCACATCAGCGTGCAGGGCGTGACGGGTGAATTTCGCCGCGCCGGAAATTCGTCCGATCCGCATTTGCAAATCGAACGACTCGACATGAGGCGCTCTCCCACGGTGCTCGCCGCGGCGGCGGCGATGTTGCCCGCGAACGGTGAACTCTCCCTGGGGCTGGACGATTTGCGTTATGCGGATCGCAGTCTGGGTGCAGTGCAGGCAACGCTGACGCGACGCGAAGACGGCGTAGGGTTCTCCCTGGAATCCCTGCAAACGGCGCAGCACCAGCTGGCCGCGCAAGGTCAGTGCATCAGCGGCGAAACGCGTTGCCGCATCGAGTTCACCGCCGACACCGATCACCTGGCGGCGCTTCTGCGCGGAGTCGAGTTGCCCGCGGAGTGGCCCATCGAGACGCTGCATGCGGCCGGTGAGCTGACCTGGCCAGTGGACGGCCAGGGCGAATTGACGCGTGACCTTGCCGGACAGTTCGAACTCGAGACGCAGGGGCGCGACAGCAGTCATCAGCTCGTCGCCAATGCCACGCTCGCCGAAGGCCAGATCACGCTCGCAAACGTGCAGGGAACGGGTCCCGATGCCGACCAGGTGTTTCGTGGCAACGGCCGTGTGGCGCTGCTGGCGCGTGAATACGACCTGACCGTGGACTACGAGCGAGTCTCCATGGCCGCCAGCGCCGTTCCCACGCAGGCTCGTGCGCGTGTGGCACGTGCCTGGAACGCCCTGCGTGGTTCAGTGGCCCGCCGCGGGTGGACCGAAGTGCCCGAAGCACGTCGCGTGCAGTGGCACGGCACCTGGGACTAATGGGGGGCATTCCTCGTTTCCTAGCAAACGGGGACGGGGCTCGTAGGTGGAGGGTCGAGCGACGGGCGGCCCTGCAAGCGATGAGACTCGCTATTCGCCGGGCCCTTCGTTCAGGGTGGCATCGCCAGTTCGCGGGCCGCCGACACACGCGAAGACACCTTATGGGTGGTTGGATCTCAGGATGGCGAAGAGTCCCGAAGACGCAGGGATCGGCTTCGTGCCTAACGAGGCCAGGTATCCCGGCCCACTCGCTCATCGCATGCAGGGCCACCCGTCGCTCGATCGTGCA
>DASQJS010000393.1:0-12630 GCA_035630995.1 Steroidobacteraceae bacterium
CATCATGAATTCGCAAGGCTTCTCGCTGGGCATGCTGTACTCGTTCCTTGCATTCCGCGCCATGTTCACCGAGCGCGTGCTCATGCTCATCGCGCGCGCATCGCAGTTCGGCATGCTTTCGCTCTACGCCGAGCGCCTCAGCGACTTCGTGCTCGAGAAGCCGGAAGTGGCGCCGGGCAGCGAAGTCGATGCGGAGCTCGCAGGCAACATCGTGCTGTCGGAGATTTCGTTCCGTTACGGCGCGACCGACCCCATGGTGCTCGACAACGTCAACCTCGAGATCCACGCCGGCGAATTCGTGGCGATCACGGGCGTGACCGGCGGAGGCAAGAGCACGCTGTTCAAGCTGTTGTTAGGCTTGCAGCAGCCCACCGAAGGAACAATACATCTCAACGGTGAGCGCGCAACGCCGGCCCTGTGGCAGGCGTGGCGCGCCCATATCGGCGTCGTGCGGCAGGACGACCAGCTGTTCTCCGGTTCGCTCGCCGAAAATATTTCGTTCTTCGATCCGGACATCGACATGGTGCGGGTGCGCGAAGCGGCCGCGGCCGCTTCGGTGAGCCAGGACATCGAGCGTATGCCGATGAAATATCTCACCCTGGTTGGCGACATGGGGTCGAGCCTGTCGGGCGGTCAAAAGCAGCGCATCCTGTTGGCCCGCGCGCTGTATCGCAAGCCGAAGATGTTGCTGCTGGATGAAGGCACGGCCAACCTCGATCCGGCCACCGAAGAGCTGATCGCGGACATGATTGCCGGGATGCCCATCACGCGCATCGTGATTGCGCACCGGCCGGCGCTCATCGACCGTGCCTCACGGGTGTTGAAGGTGGACCGCGGCCGCATCGAGACGGTTCGCGCGCACGTCCGACTGGCGCAGCGCGCGTGAAGAATTCAGCGCGAGCGCGCGCTCATGCGGCGCAGCTGGTCGCGCACGAAGCGGCCGGATGCCGACAGCTCCGTTTCGCTCCATTCGCCCACCGCCTGCGCGCCCGGCAGCAGCGCTGCCGCCGTCTCGGCCTTGTCGGCGACCGACCAATTCACATAGCCCAGTTTTTCGTGCTCGAGGAAGTCGAACCAGCGCGCGCATTCCTCTTCATGGACCGGGCCCGTGGCGTCGGCGCGGCAGGTGCCCCATTCGGTGACCATGAGCGCGGCACCGCCACGCAGGGCAGCCGCGGCAAGCGTGCGCAAGCTCTGCGCATTCGAACCGGCGTAGAAGTGCAGCGTGTAGGCCACGTTCGGCAGTGCCAGCGGATCCGCGGCCGCGATATCGACGCGATGCGACCAGTGCGGGGTGCCAGCGACCACGAGATTGTGCTCGTCGTGTTCGCGAATGCTGGAGATGACGCGCTCGTGGTAAGGCTTGATGGTCCTGGCCCAGTCGTAGCGGCTGTCCGGCTCGTTCCAGGTTTCGTAGATGACATTGGGATATCGCGCATATTCACGGGCGATGCGCGCAAAGAAGCGGCATGCGCCCTCGCGTGCCTGCAGGTGCGCGTGCCAGTCGACGATCACGTAGATGCCGCAGTCGATGGCCGCCTCGATGACGGCACGCACCTTGGCCGCTTCGCGGCGCGGATGCTCGAGATAGCCGCCGCGATGAACGCCCATGGCGGCGCGCACGACATCGACGCGCCAGTCGTCGCGCAGCCAGCGCACCGCCGCTGCGTTGTAGAACTGCGGCATCCACTGGCTCCAGAACAGCGACATGCCGCGCAGCTGGGCCACCACGCCAGGTTCGCTTTCGATGCGGCCCTGTACCACGCGCAGGGGCGCCACTCGTCGTATGCCTTTCACAAGGCGGGCGATGCTAACTACCGTGGAGGCAATGTGCAATCGTCCGTGCGGCGAGGGTGGCGAACATGAGCCCGCGCTATTCGGCCGCACTGGATCCGTCCGTGCTGGGCGAGCACATCGCCGTGCCGTTCGAGGTGCGCCGCCTGCCGCACGCGCGGCTGCTGTGGCTCAACGAGCGTTGGTTGATCGAGGCCGGTTTCGCACATGACACGCAAGCGCGCGCTGAGTTCGCGGCTCGCATGCTGCGACATTTCGCGGTGACTTCTCGGGTTTCCGACTTGCCGGGCACGAGCGCCTGCCAACACACTTTGTACGCCGACCGTTATGGCGGCTCGGGCGGCGCGCTGCATGGAGGCAGCGGCCGCTGCGGTAGTAAGGACGGGTTCATCGCCAAGGGCATAGGCAAGACGCCGCTGGTCGATGAAGGCGTCGACCGCTATCACAAGAACGGACGCATGTCGGTGGCAGAGGCCACCCGCGAGACCGTCAACGCCGAGATTGCCAACCGTGAGTTGCCTTGGGGCGCGGTGCCGACCGTGGCCATCATCGATGCCGGCTTCGACTTCCCCTATGGGGAGAGCGCCGAGCCACGCCGTGCCGCTATCGTTGTTCGGCCCCAGTTCATCCGGCCCGCGCATTTCGAACGCAGCATCTTCTTCGGCACGGGTGGTCATCGCGATTCCGCGCAGTTCCTGGACGCGCTGCGGGTGCGCGATGCCACGCGCGCGGTCGTGGCGGCGCCCTCGACCTATCCCCAGCTACTCGAAATGTTCAGGCGCTTCGCCCAGCAGATCGGCGTGGCGCGCGCGCGCCGGCTTTGGCAGGGTCGCTTCCTGTCCTCGAATGTATCGATCGACGGTGCACTCGTGGACTTCGGCTCGTTTCGTGCGGTGCCGAACTGGCGCCGCACCATCGGTGTCGCAGGCGAATGCTTCGGCGCGGAAATAGAGCAGTTGCGCCAGACGTTTCTCTCCGTGGCCGGCTTCTTCGGCAAGTACGCGCCGCAGGCCTTGACCGGTCTCGATCCGCGGCCCTATCTACGTGAGCTCGTGGCGCTCGAGCGCGCGAGTTTTCTGGACGCCTGTCTTTCGGGGTTTGGCGCACAGAAGATGAGCGACGCGGCGCCCGCGCGCGAGCTCGTGGCCTGCATCGAGGCCTACTACCGCTGCCAGCAGGCGGCACGCACGGGCGTGGATGTCGCTCATGACTGCCGCTGGATTCACGACGCCTTCACCGGGCGCACGGCGGTACGGCCGGGAGCCGGTCACGAACAGGCGGCCGAAGCCCAGTTGCTCGCGGCGATTCGAACCGCGGAAGCCTCGCGGGAATTGGGTGACGTAAGCCTGCGCAGGGCGGCCGAGTTTTTCCGGCCGCGCGCGTTACTCACGTACGACGCATCGAATCGCCGCGCTCGACGCATCGAGCGGCTCGCCGGTCGGAGCGACGCGCCGCGGCTGGTGCAGCGGTACATCGCGCGCGAGATCGCCATGAGTTTGCCACCCGTGAGCAAGCAACTTCTGGCCGTGGGATGAGCGTCGGTGGACATCAGCAAAAACTTCGACTATCCCGAGAACGACTTCGAACGGCAGCTCTCGGCGAATTTCGGCCATGCCATCCGCGTGCTGGCAAGTTGTGATCGGCGCACCGAGGCGCTGCAACCTCTCGGCATCCACCTGTGGCCGGCAGTGCGCTTGAATCAGATCGGGTTTCTATACAACTCCAAGGGCTCGCCCGTGGCATTCGCCACCTGGGCCTTTGTCACCGATGAGGTGGCGCAGTCGATGCTCGCGGACCCGAACTACAACATGGATATCAGCGAATGGAACGAGGGCGATCAGCTGTGGCTGGTCGACTTCGTCGCGCCCTTCGGCGAGGCGCGCAATCTCATGCGCAAGCTTTGCACCGTTTATCTGCCGGGCGCCTGGCGCGTGCGCGGCATTCGCCGCTATTCGAAAGGCAAGCAACCGCGGGTCGTGGACTTCAAACGGAAAGCGGCATGAGCATCGTGGGCTACAAGGCCGCAGGCCACGACGGAGCGGTGTGCTGCATCGAGAACGGAGTGCTGCGCTATTCGATCGAGGGCGAGAAAGATTCCGGCGCGCGCCACGCGCTCATCGGGCCTGAAGAATTCAAATCCATCCTGGACAAGTGGCAGACCAATCCCTCCGTGGTCTGCAGCGACAGCCGATCGATGGACACCAACCTGCTCGAATATCACGGCATCAGCCTGGACGAGATCCTCTGGAGCCGCGCCTCGGCCGCCGGGCGCGAGTTCGAATTCGCATCAGTGCCACACGAGCTTGCGCACATCACCTGCGCGTACGCGCTCAGCGATCTGCCGGAAGGACAGGAGTTCTATGCCCTCGTCTGGGAGGGGTACCTCGGTCGTCTTTATCACGTCGACAAGAACTTCCTCATCTCCAAGCTCGAAGTCATGGACTACGTCGGTGTCCGTTATTCCTTTCCTTATCACGCGACCGGCAGGGATGGCATTTACGGTCATTCCGCGGCCGGCAAGATCATGGCGCTCGCCGGTCTCGCGAAGCCGGACGACGTTCGGCAGCCGCAGCTCAAACGCATCACCGATCTGCTGCTCGATTCGTGGGTGACCCATGCCCGTCACGAACGAATCTCCCTCAATGGCGATCCTGATCTGCTCTATCGCGAGCTTTCCTATCTGGACGGCAAGGCCGTCGACAGCCCCGAGTTCGTCGCGCTCTGCAAGGCGCTTCAAGACGGCATCTTCAACCGCTTCTTCGAGGTTGCGCGGCGCAATGTCAGTCGCAAGCTGCCATTGCTGATTGCGGGCGGTTGTGCGTTGAACTGCGATTGGAATACGCAGTGGCGCAACTGCGGCTTGTTCAGCACGGTCTTCGTGCCGCCAGTGCCGAGCGATTGCGGGATAGCGATTGGAGTGGCCGCCGCGATCAACTACATCAGGACCGGGCGCATGAAGCTGCGCTGGGATGTATACGCAGGCGAAGAATTCGTGGAGGAGAATGGGCACCTCGCGGAGCAAGGCTTCCGTGAGCGGGAGCTCGACCTTCAGTCGCTGTGTGAAGGCATGCTGGAGCGCGACTGGGTCGTCGCCTGGGTGCAGGGCCGCTACGAAATGGGCCCAAGGGCGCTGTGTCATCGCTCGCTGATCGCCGCACCGTTCCGGACCGAAATCCGGGACCGCCTGAACGCCATCAAGAAGCGTGAATATTTCCGGCCCGTCGCGCCCGTGTGCCTGGAGGAGACGGTTGGCGAGCATTTCGACTGGCGCGGATCGAGCCCTCACATGCTGTACTTCCAGAACGTCAGCTCGCCCCAGTTGCGTACCACGACGCACCTCGATGGTACGGCGCGCGTCCAAACCATCAACGAATTGCAGGATCGAGCTACCTACTCGCTGCTCCAGGAGATGAGAAAGGCCAGCGGGTTCGGCGTGGCGTGCAACACCTCGCTGAACTTTCTCGGGAAGGGGTTCATCAATCGTTCGAGCGATCTTGCGAAGTATGCCGGCGAACAGAAACTCGATGCCGTGGTCGTCAATGACCGCATGTACGTGAACCTGGCCGCTGATCAACTCCCCTTGCCACGCGTTGCGCAGACAAGGTTTTAATATTCGCGATTGGGCATTTCCAACGCGGCGTTCTCGCGCGTGAACACGGACTCCTGCGTAATCACACGCCTCGGAACTGGGTTGCCGGCGGCGAGTTCCCTGACTACGGCCATGAGCTGCGGTCCCAGCAGTGGGCTGCACTCCACGGTCACGTTGAGTTTGCCGGCGACGATGGCCTCGAGCGCTTTGCGGCTGCCTTCGATGGAAATCACCAGGATGTCGCTTCCGGGTTTGAATCCCGCGGCTTCGATGGCCTCGATGCCGCCCAGCGCCATGGTATCGCTGTGCGCGAACAGAACGCGGATGCGGCGACCCTCAGCCTGCAGGAAATCCGCCATGACTTCGCGCGCGCGGGCACGGTCGAAGTCACCGCTTTGCGAGCGGATGATGTGGAAGCGCCGGTCGGCCGAGATGATCTCGGCGAAACCTTGCTTGCGGTCGTTGGCGGGCGCCGAACCCACCGTACCCTGGACCTCGACGATGTCGATCTCGCCCGGCACGTCGCGAGTGTGCTCGAGCAGCCAGCGACCGGCTCGCCGACCTTCCTCGACAAAGTCCGAGCCAATCAGCGAAACGTACAGCGACTCGTCGCTGATCTCGATGGTGCGATCCATGAGGATCACTGGTATTCCCGCCGACCGGATCTCGCGCAGCACGGTTTCCCATCCGTTCGCAACCACGGGCGAGAAGGCGATCATGTCGACGCGCTGGCTGACGAACGAACGCAGCTGCGCCATCTGGGTTTCCTGGCTGCGATGCGCATCTTCCAGTCGCAGCACGACGCCGGCGTCGCGCGCCGCCTTGCGGATGGATTCTGTGTTGGCGGTGTTCCAGTTAGCCCCGGCCGTGATCTGACTGAAGCCGAGCACCAACGGCGGCTTTTCCTCCGCGCCGTAGTCGTTCGAGCCCCCCGAGCAGCCCCCGAGTACCGAGAGCAGCGTGAGCAGCGCGAGAGAATTTCTCTGTCGAACGCGGCGTCTCATGTGTGGAAATATACTCACTCGTCTGCAATGGGCATGTAGGAAGCCGCGAGGCCTTTCCTTCACGGCACGTCGAAGAAGTGATCCAGAAACGCCAGATACAACGCTAACAAGTGGTATGTGTCGTAATAGTCGTCCAGATTCATGGCCGAGAGTTTGTCCTTCCGGCTGTGCAGAATTCCATCGTTCTCGCTCTTCTGCGTCAGGGAATGGATGGTGATCCTGGGTATCTTCCGGGCCTTGAAGGATTCCGAGTCCGTCGAGCCAACTCTTTCAAAATTGACGCCGCTGAGCGGTACCTTCAGGTGCTTCGCGACGGCATGGAGCGCTTGCGTCAGGCGTATATCCGAACGATGTGTCCATACCTCGGTGGGCGCCAGGCCGAGTGTGTCCAGATTGATCATCGCGTCGGTCGCCGCCACTTGCTCGGGTGTCATCTTGCGCGCATAGAAACGTGAGCCGACCAGGCCCGTTTCTTCGTCGGTGAATCCAATGAAGATGTAGGTGTGCCGGCGAGGCTCGATGTTCACCGACGCATAGAGTGACGGCAGCAGCGAAGCGCCGCTCCAGTTGTCGGCCACTCCAGCACTTCCGGGCACGCGGTCAAAGTGAGCCCCGACGATGATGACCCGATCGGAGCTCCCCGGGAGAACACAGATGACGTTGGGCGCCTTCGACCACTTCACGGGCTGTTCCGACAGGTGCTCACCGCAACCCGCGTCGGCAAACATCCGTTTCAGTCTGGCTCCGCGTTCGATGTTCGTGCCGCTGTATTCGCGCAGTCGGCTTTCGACCAATTCGCGGGGAATCAAACGGAAGCTGATGGGTTCAGCCCCGGCATTGTTCAGCGCGAGTCCGAACAACACCGCACCGATCACCCGAAGCCTGAATGATCCACCGCTCCGGGTCGCTTGTTCAGGAGACATGTTCGAGTACTGTCGCTGACGCAGCGAATCTTGTGAAGAGCCGCGTTGCCGCGCGCGTAGGTATTCGCTGAGGGAAACTGCAGGCAGCCGTGGCCTCAGCCTATGTGCCATACCGTACAGAGCGGCGCCAGCCGGGATGGGACTATCGCTTCCCAACCCGCCCGGAGGCGTCCATGAATCTTCACATCACGATAGGCCCGCTCCTTTCACTCATTGCGGGGATCCTGATCTTCATAGTGCCCCGGCTGCTCAACTACATTGTCGCGATCTACCTGATCGCCATGGGCCTGATCGGACTCTTCGGCACCGGCGCCTTTCGCTGAGAGCGGGAGCTTTTCATTTCAGGATGGGCGCGCCGAAGTTCTGCACCCAGTAGATCTGCCCGCGCTTTTTGCCGGTGTTGAGAGCAACGCCGATGTCGTGGAACCTCGAATCCATGATGTTCGCGCAATGACCCGGGCTGGCCAGCCATCCGGCAACGACTTCCTCCGCGGACTCGGGACCGTACGCGATGTTCTCGCCCGTCAGGCGCGGCTGGTAGCCGGCGCGGAGCACGCGGTCCTTTGGCTGACTACCGTCACTGCCGCGATGTTCGAAGAATTTCCTTCGGGCCATGTCGCGCGCGTGACCGGCGGCCGCCTTGTTCAACTTCTGCGAAACCCTGAGAGACGGGGCCGCAGCGTACCGCTCGGATCCGCATCTCCGGCTGTTGCTCCGGGCGGCATTGACCAGTTCCACCACGCGCTCGCTGATGTCTGCAGGGGAAGCTCGTCCCACCACTGCATCGCCAGCGTGGGCGCCCGGGCTGAACGCGATAATGACCACCGCCGCGATGCGCAGCCGCCGCATCGGATCCAGTACGAGATGGAAGACACCAGACATGCTCCCCAGTTTCCGTGTGCCGCACTGAACGCACCGTGAATCGACGCCGGCGCAGCCGTTTGCACGGCGTTGGCCTGGCGAATTTACATAGTGGGCCTTGCTGAAAAAGAGCTTCAGTTCGGTCGTGCCCCGCCGATAACCAACAACCATGATTGCCGCTATCCGCTCTGGGATCGGCTCTCTTGTGGATCAATGGTTCGGCGGGTCGCGCATGAGGATGGGCCCGCAGGCGATCAATGATCGGCAGGGAAGCCGAGCACAGCCTTGCGCCAAGGGTCCCGTCGACGGTACCCAATCTACGAGTGCGCCTGCGGTCGCCATGCGGCGATTCATGGCTCACACGCTGGATGTGAGTCTTGGCGATCTGCGCAACGAAGCCACTCCATCGGAGCTCGTCGAGTTCGAGCCCGCCACGCGCGTGCTCGGTGACCTGGAACTGCAGGCGAAATATCTTCCGCGCCGGCCGTCGCTGTTGCCGCGGCTCATGACCGCCATCAACAACGACTCGAACTCGATGCGCCAGATGGCGAAGATCATCGGCGAAGACGGCACGCTGCTGGGAGGTTTGCTGAAGCTGTCGAACAGCGCCTTTTACGGGGTACGCCGGCACAAACCGATCGAAAGCCTGGAGAAGGCGGTTGCGCTCGTGGGCACGGACGGACTGCGCTCGCTGATGGCCACCGCTCTGTTGCACCCGGTCATGACTGGCACGCGAGGACCTTTCTCTTCGTTTGCCGAAGCCACCTGGGAGCACAGCCAGTACTCCGCCGCATGCGCGGAGCTGCATGCGACTCACATCGAGGGCGCCGATGCGTTCAGCGCGCGGCTCCTGGTGTTGCTGCGCGGCCTTGCGAGCAATACCGTGTTCAGGATCGCGAGAGAACATTGTCTGGCCGCAGACAATCAAGCGCCGGCGGCCATGGCCAAACTGCTCGACGACTGGGTGCCACCGATGTCGCTGCGCATCGCCGAGGACTGGCAGCTACCCAAGGACCTGTGCGATGTGCTCTCGGCGCCCGCCGCGCCGGGCCTGGCGCGTTCGCTGCGCTTCGGACAACTGGCTGGCGCGCTACTCGTCCTGGTGAATCGCGGGCACGTCCGCGAGCTTTCGGCGCGCGCGATCGTACTCGCCGACGATCACCGCCGCACACAAGTGGACAAGTTGTGGTCGCGTCTCGCGATCGTGCACCTCACCGCCGCGAGGTGACTGCGGTGCCGGGCCGTGACTGCGGTGCCGGGCCGGGAAACCGGGATAACTATTGTTTCCCGCACTACCGAAGCGACTCGTCCGCAAGTGCTAGGGCGACTTGCATTCCTCGCCTTCGCCAAGCGGCGTCAGCGTGTAGATCTCCGTGCCCTCGCCAGTCTGCGGGCCGATCGGCGTTTCAACCGTGCCGGGACCTTGCGCAACGATCTTCACCGCGACATCGTCGGCGTATTTCACCGTGTACGTGCCATAGCCGTGCACGCCAAACCCGGCCATGGAGCCCGCATAGGTGTACGTGCCGCCGTCGCGTGAACTCGGGACGAAACTGACCGTGTTGCCGCCACCCGCTACGGTGAACGGCTGCTCCAGATCGCAGGCCGTGCCCACGCCGTGGAAATCTCCCGCGCCACCTTCCATGCGATACGGGCGTCCCGTCTTGGTGTCGAACGCAAGCGAAGCCTTGCCGACGCCCCGCTTGCTGCGCGACTCGAAATCGATGCTGGCGGTTTCGTTCTTCTTCTCGGGACCGGTGTAGCCGTATTTCGCATCCGCTTTCACCTTGCCGCTGGCAGGCTGAAGGCTGGAGCCACCGTTCAGAGTCGCAGTCACCGTGCCGCCGGCCGCCGAGCCGTCGCTCTTCACGCGTGGGATCGCCTCGAGATCAAACGCGGTGCTCGGTCGAATTCCTTTGCGCTTGCCAGGATCGCTGGTGACCTTCAGGTCGATGCAGCGCCCGCTTTCCCACGGCGAGCCAGTCGACGTGGCCAACCCACGCAACATCGACTCGGCAACAATCGTCTGCAGGAAGTCGGCAGCCTGTATCAGCTTGAAGGATTTCTCGACCTCGTCTTTCCGGAAAATGCTGTAACCGCTTTCGGCATGTTCCACGAATATTTCCTTGCCGCCACGCTCGCGGCCCGTGGTGACTTCGAAGCTCTGGCTCTGAAAGTTCTCGAAACCGCCCATTTTGATGTGATTGTTGAATGCTCCGCCGTCGCCCGTGTCGATCAGGTGTGCGTCATCATCCAGATAACGCTCGTATTTCATCGTCGAGTGGACATAGCCGCCGGTACCCGGCTTGCCGCTGACGCTCATCTGCGAGTCCACGTCGATATCGACCGTGACTTTTCCGTCCGCATCCGGGCAGGCGGACATTCGCGTCTTCATCTTCACCTTGCCGTTGAGACCATTCTCCTTGACCTCGAACTCCATCGACTGCGTCATCGAGCCGTCCTTGTCGAACGTGAATTCAGCCGAACCGCTGTCGTGCCCGTGCTTGATCCCGCCTTTCTTGTTCAGTTCGATCAACTCTGCATCGGACAGGTTGCCGGCGACCGCGGTGCCCAAGCCACTACCGATGAATCCCAGAAAGCTGCCCATGCCCATACCCATGAAGCCGCTGCTCATGCCCTCTCCGGTGAAGGCGGTCGCCTTGATCATCTTTGGCAATTCGATCTGCATCGAGCGCATCCGGCGCTCGTATTCTTCGCCCAACGCCTTCAAGGCGGCGACGGTCTTCTCTTCTCCGCCGAGTTCCTTCTCGATACCCGTCGCCTGCATGAGCCTGTAGTGCAGGTAATAGTCCACGGCCGAAATCTTGCGCACCGTGGGATCGGCGCCCTCGGCGATGAAGTTATCGAGCTGCGCCTGCGTCGGAATGAAGTCGGCGTGCGGACCAGAGGGGACGGGCGCGGCGGCCGGCGCCGTGCTGGCGGCCGGCTTTTCGTCCTGCCGCGCGCACGCGACGAATGCGATCGCGCAGACGGCTAGTACCAGTCGGTGCCGGGCCGGGAAACCGGGAAAAGTCGCTCGCTTCAGCAATTTTTCGTCGCTACGCACGAGGTGCACCTTCTTGTTAGGAATTCGACAATTGGCTCGACTTTTCCCGGTTTCCCGGCCCGGCACCGTCTACTGCCGCGTGAACTTCCAGTTCACCGTCAGTGTGCCGCCCTCGGACTGACTACCGGGGACGGTCGTGGTCTGGGTGCCGGACACGATCTTGAGATCCCCCGGGATCGCCACGGTGACCGGCTTGCTGTTCGACGGCCACAGCGACGCGAATGTCGGACCGCCCTTGGCGTCGTCATCGATCATCGTCGTGGTGACTGTCCTGGTGATCGGCAGAGGTACCGCCGGCATAGGCAGTTGCAGAACCATGTCGCGCCCGGTGCTGTCGACCTCGATCATCGAGGCGCTCGCCGACTTGCCACCCGGGATCGCGCCGCCACCCTTGTTGGTCACCACCCGTTTGCAGATCTTGGTCTCCGTGCAGGTCATCTCGAACACCTGCTTGGAAATGGTCTCGTCGACCGAATAGGTGCCGCTCTGCGACGTGGACCGCCACAACTGAAAGCGCGTACCTGACGCCAACTTGTTCGCTGCCGCGATATCGTCGCCGGCGGACTTGATCTCCGGCGTCATCTCCATGTTGTTGCCGTATTCGGCGGCGGCTTTCTCCATGCAGGCTTCCTGCGCCTTCTCTTCCGCGGCGCTCACATCCGGGCCGTCCATCGTGATGCCGCACTTCGCGGCAAGCGCCATCACGTCGTTCGCCATGGGTTCCAGCTTCTTGTGCGCGCTCGTGGTCTTCGCCTGCAGAGTCGCCATGTCCGCCTTCTGCTTGCCATCGTCCTGGTGCAGGGCGCCGAAGGCCTGCGGCGGGTCCGCCACGTATTGCGTCGTCATGGTGACGTTGCGTTTCACACTCCAGGTGTCGATCGCTTCCTTCTTCCCCGTGGTGTATTTGCCCGCACTGGTGAACACGTATTCCACCGTGAGTGTGCCCTTGGCGCCCTTGGGCACGAGCACTTCGGCGTGCGCGGACGTCGCGCAGATAACTAGCAATGCCATCGCGAATTTCATGAGATCTCCTTGCGATAAGGGAAATGCCGAAACCGGCGAGGCGAAAGCTACGCGAAACCTGGCACGACCAGCGGTCTGGTCGTGGAATTGATTCCAAATCGCATGGCAGCCACCCTGTTTCACTCGCCTACACACTAGAAGCGTAGAAAGCGGCGAAACCGGCTCACGAAATTAGCTCGGAGCGGCAATTTGAGGCGCTACCACGGCGCCGGCTTGTAGTCCTTCAGAAACTGCCCCCACACATGCTCGCCGGTGAGCTGGCCGGCGAAGATCGGATCCACGATCCGCGCCGCGCCGTCGATGATGTCCAGGGGCGGTGAAAATCCTGCTTCAGCCTTGCGCGCCGCGTGGACGGCGGGGTCCTCGTCG
>DASQJS010000394.1:0-4216 GCA_035630995.1 Steroidobacteraceae bacterium
TGCCGACCTCGAAGCCGCCGTCGGCGTGTCCAACGAATACGCGCCCGAACACCTGATCATCCAGACTCGCGATGCGCGTGCGTTGCTCGCGCAGGTGTCCTGCGCGGGCTCGGTGTTCCTCGGCGCATGGTCGCCGGAGTCCATGGGCGACTACTGCTCGGGCACCAACCATGTTCTGCCGACGTTTGGCTACGCGCGCAGCTACAGTGGCGTGTCGTTGCTCGACTATCAAAAGCGAATCACCGTGCAGGAACTCAGCGCCGATGGATTGCGCGCCCTCGGCCCCACCGCCATCACGCTCTCGGGCATGGAAGGACTCGACGCGCACGGCAATGCGGTGAAGGTCCGGCTGGAATCGTTGGCCGGAGGTGCCGCGTGACCGACATTCTCGCACTGGCGCGCCCGGACATCATCGCGCTCAAGGCCTATTCGCACGCCAGCTGGGATCCGGCGTTCGAACGCCTGCATGCCAACGAACTACCGTGGCGGGCTGAAACCGATCGCTCGATCGCAGGCCTCAATCGCTATCCGGAACCACATCCGCACGCGCTGGCGCAGCGCCTCGCCGATCTTTATGGAGTGCCGGACGGGAAGTTGTTGCCCGGTCGCGGCAGTGACGAATCCATCGACCTGCTGGTGCGCGGCTTCTGCCGTGCCGGCGTGGACAACGTCGTCATCTGCCCGCCGACTTTCGGCATGTATGCCGTGGCGGCGCGCATCCAGGGCGCGGAAGTGCGCGAAGTGCCGCTGCTGCCCGAGCGCGGATTCGCGCTCGACACCGCACATGTGCTCGCGGCCTGTGATGCCAACACAAAAATCGTATTCCTCTGCAGCCCTAACAATCCCACCGGCAATGCGATGGAGCCCGCCGCCATCGAGCAATTGCTGGCGACGCTCGCGAACCGCTCGCTGGTGGTGGTCGACGAGGCATACATCGAGTTTTCGGGTGATGCTTCGTTGGCGACCGCACTGACTCATTTTCCGAACCTGGTCGTGCTGCGCACGTTGTCGAAGGCGTTCGGGTTGGCCGGCGCGCGCGTGGGTTCGCTGATTGCCGCGCGTGAAATCGTATCGCTGCTGGCCAAGGTGATTCCGCCCTATTCCATCCCGCAGCTCACGATCGAGGCCGTGCTTGCCACGCTCGAAGGTCCGCAGCTCGCCATTCAACGTGAACGCGTGGCGCAGATCCGCGCCGAACGCGAACGGCTTCGCGCGGCGCTTGCAAACTGCGGGTCCGTACAGAAGATATGGCCCAGCGCCGCGAATTTCCTCCTCGTCGATTTCGCGGATGCTGAAGTCATCCTCGGCGCGGCGCGTGCGGCGAAGCTGCTGATCCGCGACATGCGCAACGTTTCGCCGCACTCGCTGCGCATCTCGGTGGGCAGCCCTGAACAGAACGATCGCTTGATCCGGAGTATTCCTTGACCAAAGTGCTGTTCGTCGACCGCGATGGAACGCTTATCGAAGAGCCGCCTGACGAACAGGTGGACTCCATCGATAAGATCCGCTTCATGCCCGGCGTATTCGCCGCGCTGCGCCAGGCACAACGCGCGGGCTATCAGCTGGCCATGGTCACGAATCAGGACGGGCTCGGCAGCGAGACCTTTCCGCAGACGCATTTCGACATTCCTCACCAGTTCATGCTCGATGCGTTCAGCTCGCAAGGCGTGGAGTTCGACGCGGTGTTCGTCTGCCCGCATCGCAAGACCGACGGCTGCGACTGCCGCAAACCCAAGACGAAACTCGTCGAGAGCTTCGTGCGCGAGCGCAAAGTCGATCTTGCGGCCAGCGCCATGATCGGCGATCGCGAAACCGACATGGAGTTCGCGCGGAACCTGGGCGTGCGCGGATTGCTGGTGCGCCGCCACGGCAACAAGTGGGAGACCTGGCACTCGATCCTGCGCGAACTCACGGAGCGCAGCGCGACGATCCGGCGGACGACGAAGGAAACCGACATCCACGTCACGGTGAATCTCGACAACACTGCGCCGATCACCATTGCGACCGGCATCGGCTTCTTCGATCACATGCTCGAACAGATCGCCAAACACGGTGGCTTTTCGCTCGAACTCAAGTGCCACGGAGATCTGGACATCGACGAGCACCACACGGTCGAAGACTGCGCGCTGGCACTCGGTGAAACGCTGCGCGCGGCGCTGGGCGACAAGGTCGGCATCGCCCGCTATGGCTTCGTGCTGCCCATGGACGAGGCGCAGGTGCGCGTCGCCATCGATCTTTCGGGGCGCGCGTATGGCGTGTTCGAAGGCAAGTTTGCACGCGAAGCCGTCGGTGGACTGCCTACCGAACTGGTGCCGCATTTCTTCAAGTCGCTGGCCGAAAGCCTCAAGGCGGCGGTCCACGTCACCATAGTCGGCGAGAACACGCACCACATGATCGAAGCCTGCTTCAAGGGAGTTGGACGCACGCTGCGCCAGGCGTTCCGCCGCGAAGGCGAAGAGCTGCCCTCGACCAAGGGAGTGCTGTGAGCACGCCGGTTGCGATCATCGACAGTGGTGGCGCCAACATCGCCTCATTGCGCGCGGCGCTTTCGCGGCTCGGCGCGGATTCGGTCGTTACCAGCGATCCCGGCGTCATCCAGCGTGCCGCGCGCGTGCTGCTGCCCGGCGTGGGCTCGGCGCACAACGCCATGGCCCGCCTGCGCGGCACCGGTCTCGACAAGCTGATTCCTACGCTCAAGCAGCCTTTGTTAGGCATCTGCCTCGGCATGCAGATCCTGTTCGAGACTTCCGAGGAAGGACCCGCCAACGGGCTTGCGGTCATTCCGGGCAACGTGGCCCGTCTTCAGTTCGCACCCGGCCTGCCGGTGCCGCACATGGGCTGGAACCAGCTCAGCCAGGCCAAACCCGATCCGCTGCTCGATGGCGTGAGCTCGCTCGACTATGTGTATTTCGTGCACGGATACGCGGTGCCCGCAGGCAACTGGACGGTCGCCACCACCGAGTACGGCAGCCATTTTACGGCTGTAGCCCGCCGCGACAATTTCTGTGGCACGCAGTTTCACCCCGAGCGGTCGGGCGTGGTCGGCGCGCGCATCCTCGCCAATTTCCTGAAAGCAAGCTGAGAATCATGATCCTAATTCCATCGATCGACTTGCGCGGCGGCCGCTGCGTGCGCCTGCTCAAGGGCAACTTCGACGCGGAAACGCGTTACGACCTCGAGCCGCATGAACTGCTGTTGCGTTATCGCGCGCTCGGTGCGAACTGGCTGCACGTCGTCGATCTCGACGGCGCCAAAGACGGCCGGCTCGCCAATCGCAGCGTCATCGTGCGGCTCGCTTCGCAGCGCGCGCTGAACATCCAGGTGGGTGGCGGCGTGCGGTCCCAGGCGGTCGTCGACGACCTTCTGCGCAACGGCATCGACCGCGTCATCGTCGGCAGCGCGGCCGTGGAAACGCCGGCCGAGGTGCAAGGCTGGCTCAAGCGTTACGGTGCCGAGAAAATCGGGCTGGCATTCGACATCCGCCATGATGCCGAAGGCATCCCGCGCGTATTGACGCGCGGCTGGACGAAAGAGTCGAAGCTCACGCTCTGGGAAGCCATCGAATCCTATCTACCCCACGGCCTGAAGCACGTGTTGTGCACCGACGCCGAGCTCGACGGTGCCCTGCAGGGCCCGGCGGTGGCGCTGTATGCCGAAGGCGTGAAGCGTTATCCACAGATCGCCTGGCAGGCTTCCGGCGGAGTCCGCTCCGCAGCCGATCTCACGGCACTCGCGGCCGTGGGAAGCGCCGCCGCCATCAGCGGCAAGGCGTTGCTCGAAGAAATGATCGATCCGAAGGAGTTAGGCCCATTCTTGCCAAACGCATCATCCCCTGCCTCGACGTCCGCGACGGCCAGGTCGTAAAGGGAATTCGCTTCCGCGATCACCAGATCGTGGGCGACATCCTGGTGCTCGCCGAGCGCTATCGCAACGAAGGCGCGGATGAAGTCGTGTTCTACGACATCACGGCGAGCCCCGAAGGCCGCAGCGTCGACCGCAACTGGGTCCGGCGCGTGGCGGACGTGCTCGATATCCCGTTCTGCGTGGCGGGCGGCATTCGTTCGGTGGAAGACGCCGAAGCCGTGCTCAATGCGGGCGCCGAGAAGATCTCCATCAACTCCCCGGCCATCACCAACCCCGGCCTCATCGAAGAACTTGCCGCCCGATTCGGTTCGCAGTGCGTGGTCATTGGCATCGACAGCGCCAGCCTTCCCGA
>DASQJS010000395.1:0-3679 GCA_035630995.1 Steroidobacteraceae bacterium
CTGGCGGCGGACCTGTCGGTGACGCGCGCCGCCGTCTGGAAAGCGGTCGAGCAATTGCGCGAGCTCGGCGTGGCGCTGGACGCGCAGACCAACAAGGGTTATCGGCTCGCGCCAGGCGTCAGCGCGTTGTCGGTGGAGCGAATCCAGTCCCTGTTGTCCGCCGACGTGCGCGCACGTCTCGAAGTGCTGCTGGTGGACTGGACCCTCGAATCCACCAATACCCGGTTGTTAGAGGCACTGCCGCCGGCGGCAGGTACCGCCGCGGTGGTGCTGGCCGAACACCAGACCGGCGGACGTGGCCGGCGCGGGCGCGGCTGGGTCGCGCCGCCCGGAGGCGCCATCTGCCTGTCGCTCGGGTGGCAATACGCGGACATGCCCGCGGATCTGTCCGCGCTGTCATTGATAGTGGGTTTGAGCGCAGTGAATGCGTTGACCGCGCTCGGCGTGCCCGGCGTCATGTTGAAATGGCCCAACGACCTGGTGACAGGCGAGGGCAAGCTCGGTGGCATTCTCATCGAGATGCGCGCCGAATCCGGCGGGCCCGTGCACGTCGTCGCAGGGATCGGCCTCAACGTCGCGCTCGATGACGACGCTCGCGCCACCGTGAAAGCCACCGGCAACACCGCCGATGACATTCGCGCGCACTGCGCGCCCGCGCCAGATCGCAACACCATCGTTGCCGCACTGCTCGCGCGCCTGATTCCCGCGTTTGAAGGATTCCCGCGCCACGGCCTCGCGCCACACCTGGAAAACTGGCACGAGTTCGACGCACTGCGCGATCGCGAAGTGCGCGTGGAAAACGCCGGCGAAATCTCGCGCGGCGTGGCGCGCGGCGTCGACGCCCATGGCGCCCTGCTGGTCGAAACCCCCGCCGGCGTGCGACGCTTCATCTCCGGCGAAGTCACGGTGCGCATCGATACATGACAACTACAACCTTGTTAGTCGACATCGGCAATACCCGCGTCAAGTGGGCCACGCTGCGCGGCCTTGCGCAGGGGCGCATGCAGGCGGCCGCGCACGAAGACTCCGGTCTCGCGCTGCGCGCGCTGGTACGCGAAGCGCCGCGCGACGTCAGCCGCGTCATGGTTGTGAGCGTCGTGGACGAAGCGCTGTCCCGCGTGCTCGATGCGGCCGCGCGCCGGCGTTTCGGAGTCATTCCCGAATACGTCGCTTCCACGCGAAGCGCCTGCGGCGTCACCAACGGTTATCGCGAAACCTGGAGGCTCGGTGCGGATCGCTGGGTGTCGGCGATCGGCGCGCACTCGCTGTCGGGTGGCCGCGCCGCCGTCATCGCCAACGTGGGAACCGCGCTCACCATCGATGCCGTCACCGGCGGCGGCCGCCATCGTGGCGGCGCCATCATTCCAGGCCCCAAGGTCATGGTGGAAAGCCTCCTGGCCGGCACCCACGGCATTCGCCGCCGCGCCCAGGGCGGTGACGACTCGGTTCGTTCGCTGTTCGCCACCGACACGGCGAGCGCGCTCGCCGCGGGTTCGCGGTACGCCGCCGCGGCATTCATCGACCGAGCAGTCGCCGAGGCGGCGCGCACGTTTCGCAGCCGGCCCGTTCTGTTCCTGACCGGCGGCGCCGCGCCGATGCTCAAGCGCCACGTTGAAAGCCGTGCGCGCGTGGTGCCGGATCTGGTGCTTCGCGGCCTCGCCGTGTTCGCGAGGGCTTGAGGCGTAACCGCATTTGCTACACTCGCGCCTCGCGTGCGTGCAGCCTTACTCCTTCTCTTATTAGCGAATCTCGCGTTTTTCGCGTGGATGCAGTGGCTTGCGCCCGGCGAAGCGCAGTTGCCCATCTCGCCGAAGGTGAATGCACCGCCCCTCGAACTGGTCAATGAGGCCAGGCCCGCAACTGGCGGTGATGGCAGCTGTGTCACCGTGGGCCCGTTCGCCACCAACGAACTGGCGGCCCGCGCGCGGCAGACGTTGAATGACAGCGGCTATCCGTCGATACCCCGCGAAGTCGCAACCCGGGAGTTCGACGGCTACTGGGTCTATCTCGAAAGTCCCCCGACGGAAACCGGCGAGCGGCGATTGCTCGATCGCCTGAAAAAAGGTGGCATCGCCGACGCGCAAGCCCTGGGCGAGCCCGGTTCGCGCCGAATCTCGCTCGGCGTGTTCTCGGACGAGACCCGGGCCGCGGCGCAGTCCGAGAAGGTCGCCAGGCTGCAGTTGCTGCCGCAGATCGAAGGCCGGCAAAAGACCGGTACCGCCATCTGGCTGGATCTGACCCTGAAATCGGACTCGCCACCGCTCGAGGGCCAGAAATTCCCGGCCGGGGACACGGAACTCGAATTCCGCGCCTGCGAGGCGCCGGCGGCCGCTGCCCCGGTCACGCAATAGCGCGCGGCGCGTTGCGCGCCTAAAATCGCGCCTTCTCGAATCGTTTGATTTTCAAGGCCGGCTTAGCTCAGTTGGTAGAGCACCTGATTTGTAATCAGGGGGTCGCGGGTTCGATCCCTGCAGCCGGCACCAAACTCCAGTCTCGTCATCCCATGATCGATTCAGTTTCCTTCCTTCAGCTTGATCCACTTTGCGGATCGTCCCTTGCCGGTCGAGGCGATCAACCCTTCTTTCTTCATCTCTCGCAGGACTAGCCGCACGGTGTCGCGGGACACGCCGGCGCACGCAGCCTCGATGTCGGAGATCGAAAACGGCATGTTTCGCGCGAGCACCGCTTCGCGCACCTGTTCTGTCTTTGCACCGCGACCGCTGCGCACTTCACCGACGCGTTCTTCAAACTCGCGATACGCGCGCAGCAGTACACCCCAAAAATAATTCAACCACGGATAGGGATCGTGGCGGCTCTCGTGCCATCCCTGCGAACTCGCTTCGAGCGTTTCGTAGTAGCTCTCTTTGGTGGCCTCGTAGACACGTTCGATGCTGATGTAGCGACCCACTTCGTATTCGAAGTGGTAAAGCAACATCAGAGTCAACAGACGCCCGACGCGCCCGTTGCCATCGGTGAACGGATGAATGCAGAGGAAATCGAGAATCGCGAGTGGCACAGCGATCAGTGGATCGTGCTGGGTTGTGTCAACGGCGGCGGAGTAACCCGCGCAAAGTTGCTCCATCGCGATGGGAGTCAGATGCGCAGGCGTTGCTTTGAAACGAATGCGCACCTTTCCGTCTGGTTGCTTTTCGATGATCTCGTTGTCCGCCGCTTTCCACCGCCCTCCTGGCGCTGGCATGAACCGATACAGCGTCGAGTGCAGTTGCAGGATCACATTTGGAGTGAAACGCATCTCGCGCGCCGACTCGTGGATCAACGCCAAAGCATCGCGATAGCCCGCCACTTCCTGCTCGGAACGATCTCGCGGTTTGGTGTTCTGGAGGATCAGGGCCTTGAGGCGATTTGGCGCTACGATCACCCCTTCGAGGCGGTTCGATGATTCGCTCGACTCGATCACGGCGATATCGCGTAGCCCTTTCAGCACTTCCGGGGCCTGGCGGTAGAAAAGCGCTTGTTTGCCTCGGTATTCGCCGATGGCGCGCAGCGTCGCCGCCTGGTTCGAGTCGAACCGGAGACGGGCGAGGTATTCGGGTGTCAGGGAGTGCAACTGGAGCCCCAGATTCAGGAATTGGGGCGATCGTAGTCTATAAATAGGGTAATGAGAACTTGAATACCCTGTTTATGGGTGGCCGTTACCCCATTCAAATGCGCGTTCGAA
>DASQJS010000396.1:0-6492 GCA_035630995.1 Steroidobacteraceae bacterium
GCCGTGGGAAGCGGCGCTGGGCGCGACGGTGGAAGTCCCGACCCTGTCCGGGCCAGTGAGCCTCAAGGTGCCGGCGGGCACTTCGGCGGCGAAGAAGCTGCGGCTCGCAGGCCGGGGGCTGCCGAAACCGCGCGGTGGCGCGGGCGATCTCATTGCAGTGGCGCAGATCGTCGTGCCCGGCGAGATGGGCGAACGCGAGCGCGAGCTCTATCAGCAGCTCGCGGATGTCAGTGAATTCAATCCGCGCCGGCATTTCGCCGCGGAGGGCACATGAACATCGAAGCGGAAGTGCTGTGGCTCGACGAACACCGCGAGGTCAGCCTGCGTGAACTCATCGACCTGTCGGGACTGCGTGAAGCGGAGCTGCTCGAGCTGGTTCACAGTGGCGTGATACCGGCGAACGACCGGCCCGGTGCGGGCTATCACTTCAGCGCGCGCGTGGTCACCGTGGCGCGTACCGCCTGTCGGCTCCGCGATGACTTCGAGCTGGATACGCGGGGCCTGTCCGTGGCGCTGCGATTGCTCGAGCGCGTGCGCGCGCTCGAAGAGGAAATCGGGCGGTTGCGCGCCGAGCTGCCCCGGTAGGGTTTGGGGCGTAGAGTTGTCACCGAATAAACAAAACAAGAAGGTTCCATGTTCATGAAACGCCGGCAATTCATTCACTCGGCGCTAGCGGCCATTCCTGCAGTCGCCATGCCGAGGTTCGCGTCCGCAGCCGACGCCACGGCGCCGCTGCCCGACGTCGAAGCGCTGTCCCTGCACGGCAGGCAGATCATGCTGAAGGGTTCGGACGTGAAAGATTTCGCGGCGCGGTTGCGCGGCGATCTGATGCTGCGCGACAGCGCGGGTTATGACTCGGCGCGGCGCGCCTGGAATGGTGCGTTCGATCGGCACCCGGCGTTGATCGCGCGATGCAGTGGGCCGGCCGATGTGATGGAGGCGGTGAAGTTCGCGGCGTCCAGCCAGTTGCTGTTGTCGGTGCGCGGTGGTGGACACAGCCTCTCGGGCCAGTCGGTATGCGAAAAGGGCCTGATGATCGACCTGTCGCAAATGAACAGCGCGCGTGTCGATCCCGCGCGCCGCATCGCCACCATCGAAGGCGGCGCCTTGTTAGGCGCGCTCGACCGCGAGGCACTCGTGCATGGTCTCGCAACGACGGCGGGTACGGTTTCGCACACCGGCGTGGGTGGGCTTACGCTCGGTGGAGGCTTCGGCCGCCTCGGCCGGAAGTTTGGCCTGACCTGCGACAACGTTCGCGCCATCGACGTGGTGACTGCTGGCGGAAAATTCATCACTGCCAGCGCTCACCAGAACAAGGATCTTTTCTGGGGACTGCGCGGCGGCGGTGGCAACTTCGGGATCGCCACTTCGTTCGAGTTCCAGTTGCATCCCGTCGATCCCATCATGCTGGGCGGTGAGCTCACGTACTCGTTCGAGGACGCACCCAAAGTGCTGGAGTTTTTCTTCGGGTTTGCGGCGAATGCGCCGGACGAGCTGAATCTCGACCTGTCCGTCGTTCGCCTGCCGAACGACATGCGCTTCATGTCCGTCGACGTCTGTTACTGCGGGTCCATTGCCGAAGGCGAAAAGGCGCTTGCGCCATTGCGGCAGATTCGCAAGCCGATCAAAGACACCGTGGTGCCCACGCCCTACGTGACGCTGCAGGCTTCGGGAGATGAAGGTACTGCGCATGGCCACAAGTACTACATCAAGGGCGGTTTCGTGCAGAAGACCACGCCGGCGTTGATCGACGCGATCCTCGCGACGGTTGCCGCGGCGAACCTGCCGACGGTGCAGGCGGTGGTGCTGCCGCAAGGCGGCGGCGCCTATGCGCGCGTGAAACCCGGCGTCACCGCATTTGCGCAGCGCGCCGCTCCGCACAACATGTTCGTGTTCAGCCGCTGGGACGATCCGGCAATGAGCGCCGCTGTGGGCAACTGGGCGCGCGGCGCCTGGAAATCCCTGGAGCCGCTGACCCAGGGCTTTTACGTCAACGAGTTCAACGACGATGGCGACCGCATGAAGGCCACGTACGGCGTCAACTACGACCGGCTGGTCGCGCTGAAGACGAAGGTCGACCCTGACAACCTGTTCCGGCTGAACGCGAACGTGGCGCCGAAGGGCGCCCAGGCTTGAAAGCACCGAAGGGCGCCCCGGCTTGAAAGCGCCGAAGGGCGCCCGGTTCACGCCACCGCGGCCAGAATCGGATTGAGCGGCACCAGCACGTCGTCGATGGCGTGGATGAGGCCATTGGTCGCGCGGATGTCGGACTGCACGATCGTCGCGCCGTTGATGTGAATGGCACTGCCATGCAGCGAGGCACGCAGCGCTCGGCCTTCCATGGGCTTGAGTTCGCCCGGCAGGATGTCGTTGGCGGCTTTGACGCCCGCCATGATGTGGTTGCACAGAAACGGCTTGAGCGTACGCGCGTTCTTCAACAACGCATCGAGCGAACCGGCGGGCAGGCGTTTGAAGGCGGCATCCGTGGGCGCGAAGATGGTGTACTGACCCGGCGAACGCAGCATGTCGATGAGCGATGCCGATTTGAACGCGCTGAGAAGTGTCTTGAAGTTACCGATGTCCGCTGCCGCTTCGATGAGATTTTTCATAGATCCTTGAGTTTGTTTCTGTGTTTATCGAGCCAGTATGCGCGGTTAAGGCAGTCGGAACCGGCGGCAGCGGAAAGATATCCATATCGACCCGCCGGCCACCGGGACGAGTGATTTGTGCGCCGTAGGCGCCTCGCTCCAGTCTAAAATGCAGGCATGTTTCACGACGCCGACGCGCTACTTCTCGCCCGCATCCAGTTCGGATTCACGGTCAGCTTTCACTTCATTTTCCCGGCGTTCTCGATCGGGCTGGCAAGCTTTCTCGCGGTGCTCGAAGCGCTGTGGCTGAAGACCGGCAAGGCGCTGTATCTCGACCTTTTCAAGTACTGGCTGAAGATCTTCGCCGTGGTGTTCGCCATGGGCGTGGTATCCGGCATCGTCATGTCGTACCAGTTCGGCAGCAACTGGGCGGTGTTCTCCGACAAGGCGGGCCCGATCGTCGGGCCGCTGATGGCCTACGAAGTCCTCACCGCCTTTTTCCTCGAAGCCGGTTTTCTCGGCGTGATGCTCTTCGGCATGCAGAAAGTAGGCAGGCGCCTGCATTTTTTCGCGACGCTCATGGTGGCCGTGGGCACCTTCATCTCGGCGTTCTGGATCCTGAGCGTGAACAGCTGGATGCAGACGCCCACCGGATATGCCATCAACGCCGACGGACAGTTCGTGCCGGCCGCGGGCTGGGCGGCCATCATCTTCAACCCAAGCTTCCCCTATCGCCTCGTGCACACGGTGATCGCGGCCTATCTAACCACCGCGTTGGCAGTCGGCGCCGTGGGCGCGTGGCATCTGCTGAAGGATTCGCGCCAGGAACACGCGCGCAAGATGTTCTCCATGGCCATGTGGATGGCCGCGCTGGTCGCGCCGGTGCAGATCTTTGTCGGTGACCTGCACGGCCTCAATACGCTCGAGCACCAGCCGGCGAAGGTCATGGCGATGGAAGGGCACTACCAGAGTCACCCCGACGGTGCGCCCCTCATTCTCTTCGGCATCCCGAACGACGAAGAGCAGCGCATGGATCACGCCATCGAAATTCCGCGGCTGTCCTCGCTGATCCTCAAGCACGATCTCGACGCGCCACTGAAGGGCCTCGACACGATTGAGCCTGAGGATCGCCCGCCCGTGGAAGTGGTCTTCTGGACGTTCCGCGTGATGGTGGCGCTCGGCTCCCTTATGCTGTTGTTAGGCATCTGCAGCCTGCTCGCGCGGGCAATGCGCAGGCTGTACCACTGGCGCTGGCTGCTGCGCTTCGCGCTCGCCATGGGCCCGGCGGGATTCATCGCCGTCATCGCCGGCTGGATGACCACCGAAGTCGGCCGGCAACCTTTCACGATTTACGGCTTGATGCGCACGGCGGATTCGGTGTCGCCGCTGGCTGCGCCCGCGGTCGCCACTTCGCTCATCGCCTTCATCGTCGTGTACTTCGCGGTGTTCGGCATGGGTACGTGGTACCTGCTCAGGCTCATGTCGCATGCGCCTCATTCCCACGAACCGGACCTGCCCAATGCGCCCGCGCATGCGGCGGGCATCACACCGGGACCGGCGATGGCCGCGGCCGGCGCGCCGAAAGAGGTGCCCCATGGATGACAGCACTTTGCTCACCAACGTCTGGGCGTTCATCCTGGCGTTCGCCGTGTTCATGTACGTGGTCATGGACGGCTTCGATCTCGGCATCGGCATCCTGTTTCCGGTGTTCGGTGTGGGCCGCGAGCGCGACACAGCCATGAACTCGATCGCGCCGGTATGGGACGGTAACGAGACCTGGCTGGTGCTGGGCGGAGGCGGGTTGATGGCGGCGTTTCCGCTGGCCTACGGCGTCATCATGTCGGCGCTGTATCCGCCGTTGATCGCCATGCTGCTGGCCCTCGTATTCCGCGGTGTGGCCTTCGAGTTTCGCTGGCGCGATCCGTCGCACCGGCACATCTGGGATTTCGCCTTCACGGCAGGGTCGTTCGTTGCCGCATTCACGCAGGGCATCATGCTCGGCGCACTGCTGCAGGGGATCAATGTGGCCGGTCGCGCGTACGGCGGTGGCTGGTGGGACTGGCTCACGCCATTCAGCCTGCTGACCGGCGTGAGCGTCGTCGCCGGATATTCTTTGTTAGGCGCCTGCTGGCTCAACTGGAAGACCGATGGCGAGACGCAGAAACACGCGCGCCGGTTGATGCGCATCCTCGCGCCCATCACGCTCGGCGCGATAGGCGCGGTGAGCGTGGCGACCTTGCTCCTCGGTGACGAGTACGTGAAGCGCTGGTTCGCGATGCCGGCCGTACTCGTGACCGCGCAGGTGCCGCTCATCGTCGCCATCCTCACCTGGCGTTTCGCGCGCAGCCTGCGGCGCAATTATGAACTTGCGCCTTTCGTGATCACGCTTGCGGTGTTCGGCCTGTCCTTCGTCGGCCTCGGCATCAGCATGTATCCGTATCTCATCCCGAACAGCGTCACGCTGCAGATGGCCGCGGCGCCGCCCAGCAGCCAGGCCTTCATGCTGGTGGGCGCGAGCGTACTCGTGCCGCTGATCCTCGCGTACACCGCGTGGTCGTATTGGGTGTTTCGCGGCAAGGTGGCGCACGAGGGATACCATTGAGCGTGCGTCCCGAAGAAGCGCCGCTCGTGCGGCGGCTCGGCTGGATGGCCCTCATATGGGCCATCAGCGTGACTTTGTTAGGAGTGGTTAGCCTCATCCTGCGCTGGTGGTTAAAGTAGCGGCAATCTCAGGGGAGCCGCTCATGAATCCACACGCACTGGTCTACGCCGCCGGCGCCATCTTGTTAGGCGCGGTTGGCATTTGTTTCCATGAATTCGCCATGCAGTGGCAGCCCGTGCCGGCCGGCATCGGCATGCGCGCGCAACTCGCGTACCTGGCCGGCGCGTTGCTGGCCATCGGCGGCGTGCTGCTGCTGGTGCCAAAACTGGAACGTGCCGGAGCTCTGCTGCTCACCGTGTTCATCGGGCTGTGGATGCTGGTGCTGAATCTTCCGCTCGCCATCGCGTCGGCTTCGCACATCGGTGCATGGAACAGTCCGGCGGAAATCACCTTCATGGCCTCGGGCGCGCTGGCGCTGTTTGCCAGCGGCATCAAGGGCAACGCCCGGCCGACCGCGCTGCTCGCTGCGCGACTGCTGGCGGGAGCGAGCGCAATGGTCTTCGGCTTCGCGCACTTCAACTACATCGACTTCACGGCATCGATGGTGCCGGGCTGGATTCCCTACAAGACGTTCTGGGCCTGGGCCACCGGCGCAGGACATCTCGCAGCGGGCCTGGCGTTGGTGAGCGGTATCCGTGCGCGGCTGGGCGCCGGTTGCGAGGCCGCGATGATGGGTTCTTTCGTGGTGCTGCTGCACCTGCCGCGGGTCATCGCCGCGCCAGACCAGCACGTCGAGTGGATCATGCTGGGTGTGTCCGGCATGCTCACCGGCGCCGCGCTGCTGATAAGGAAATACGCCACAATCGGGGCGTGAGCGAAGAAGAAGACTCGAAGCCCGTCGAAATTCCACACACCGAGCTGGCGCCGGAAACACTGCGCGCCGTCATCGAGTCTTTCGTGCTGCGAGAAGGCACGGATTATGGGGCGCAGGATGTGCCCTTCGATCGCAAGGTGGCGGACGTCAAGCGCCAGCTGGAGCGCCGCGAGGCGGTGATCGTCTACGACCCCGGCAGCGACAGCGTGGATATCGTGGTACGGAGGCCGGGTGGTTAGCTAATATGCGAACCCATGTCTGACCGAGAGATCACCTGGCGCGACAAGCTGCGCTATCGGTTCGAGAACACTCTTTCCAAGGGCACCATCGCCATCATCGGCTGGCTGGCGTTGCTGTCCACCGCCATCGTGATGCTGGCCGCGTTCATCCTCGCGGCCATGCGAGTCGGCCAGGACCCGGCCGACCAC
>DASQJS010000397.1:0-2460 GCA_035630995.1 Steroidobacteraceae bacterium
AGGGAAGGCAAAGCGCGGCCACGAGGGTGGCCAGGAAACTGACATTAATGGGTTTCATGAGGTTCTCGAGGGAGGAGCCGGAAGGATCGATGGGGCGCATTCTATATATAAGAGTCCAAATGGGGACATGGATGTGTGGGGACAGACTTAAGTCTGTCCCCACTCGTTTAGCTGGCAAATGGGGCCGCACCTCATGGACTGAGACGCGCGCCGAGCTGTTTTGGTTGCACTTGCGGGCTTGTGCTACTTTCGCGGCACGATGGCCGAAACCACCACGATTCGACTCCCACCCAAGCTGCGCGCGCGGCTTCGCGTAATAGCGAAGGAAACCGATCGCTCGGTTCACAGCATCATTTTGGAAGCGGTCGAAAGACACACCGCGTACGAAGAGCAGATGCGCAAGCTGGTGAAAGAGGCGCTCGCCGCGGACGCTGAAATCGACCGAACCGGCGATGTGTATCGCGCCGAGGACGTTCATGCCTGGGCACAGCGCCTTGCGAGCGGTGCGGACCATCCGCGGCCGAAGCCATGGCGCAAATAGTCTATGCGGCGCACGCGCTCGACGAAGTCGAGCGGGCGCACCAGCCCGCCGGTGCGGCGGCGATTCAATCCGCCGTCGACAATCTCGCGGCGCACCCACTCGTGGGGCGGCGCGTCGAAGATGATCTGCGCGAGCTGGTCATCTCTTTCGGCGACACGGGATACATCGCGCTCTATCGATTCGTGGTGCAGCAAGACACGGTGCGCGTGCTGGCGCTGCGGCATCAGCGCGAGATTGGCTATCTACCGTAGACTCATTAGAGCTTCTTGAGATTCTCGTCGGCGAGACCCACGAGCACTGCCTCGCCGCTGTCTCGATCGATGCGGAATTCCCCGTACCTCGCGCGCTCGTAGCGGGCGGCCGTACCTTCCTCGAAGAAGTACGCGTTGGTGCCGAGCCAGACCTGTCCATTGCGCACGCGATAGCGAATGCGCAGATCAGCGGTGGCGGGGCTGGGGTTCAGCGTTGCGATGCCACGGGCATCCACGAATATCGGCGCACTGCCCGCTGCTTCCGCGGATATGTTGTTGGCGAGTTCGAATCGCAGCGCCATGTAGTCGCCCTGCATGAGCGAGCGCGGATCCACGGGCGCGAGCGCGAGAAAAATGCGGTCACCCTGGGTCTTGATGCGCTCCTTGGCGAAGATGGACCAATTGACCGCGCCGAGCACCAGCACGACGGCAATGGCCAGCAGTGCGCGGACTTGCGTGGCGTTCATGCCACCTCCCCCGATTCGGGCTTGCGGTTGCGCAATGCGACGCCCGCGAGCAGCAGCGCGGCGCCGGCACACAGCATGATGAGCGACTTCCACATCAGCGTGGTGCCATACAGATAGTAGAAGCGCGACAGGTGCACCAGCGCTGCAAACACGGCGAAACCCAACAGGCCACCGCTGCGCACGCGGAAGGCGCCATAGGCGGCGAACAGCGTGAGTCCGATCGACAGCAGCGGGAATATCGCCAGCCAGTCGATTCCCCTGCCCCAGCTATCGGCGCCCCAGATCACCAGCGTGAATGGCTCGCCGACGATCGCTCCGATCGACAGCCCTAACAACAGGCCGGTCAGCAGCGGGCGGGCGAGCCGCCGCAGGCCGCTCGCCATCCACTGCGGCTCGCGCAGGATGAGCCACGCGGCCAGCGCCAGCAGCGGCAGCCACGTGAGCAGCCAGGTGACGGGAAGTGTCCACGCGCCGAGCGCGGCGACATCGCCGGCGTGCCGCTCGTCGAAGAGAACCTGCTCGGCGCTGCCCGGTCGCACCAGGAAGCGCACCATCCATATCCACGCGATGGTGGCGAACAGCGCCGCCAGTGTCCGCGCAATCTTGTTAGGCATGACGAGGAGTACGAATATCTGCACCACCAGCGCTGTCACGCACATGCCAAGACCGGTGTAGTAATCCTTGAGCACGGACCCAGCCACCGCGATCTGCCCGGCGATGGAGACCGCGAGCGCGAGCTGATCCAGGAACACGCCGTGGCGATCCGCGTGATACATGAACCAGGCCGCCACCAGCAGCAGTGCACCCAGGCCGAAGATCATGGGACCGGATTCAGGCTTGAACACGAGCCCGATGAAAATCAGCAGGAAAATCCCCGCCAGCCAGCCCGCGACGCCCTGGAGCAGCGACACGAACCACGGCCGATCCGCGGACTCCCCAGGGGGTGCCGGTGCATCCCTGGGGATTACGCCCTGCGCGCGCATCAGCGCGGAAAATTCGTTGGCGGCGTCGCTCATGCCGCAGCTTCCGCGCGCCAGCGGCGATTGAGCACCGTGAGCACACGCCCGGCGGCCGTCGATGTGCTGATGAGCCAGAGTGCCAGCATCAGCAACATGCCTTCGTCGTCGAACCCGTTCAACTGTGCCAGCCACACGAGGCTGATGATGATGAACGCGCCCATGACCACCGCAAGTGGATAGAC
>DASQJS010000398.1:0-3033 GCA_035630995.1 Steroidobacteraceae bacterium
GCACGATCGAGACCACGGTGGCGCTCGAGCGCGCCATCGTTCCGCTCAAGGGCTTCATGCTCGAACAGACGCGTGAGACCGACATCGCGACGTTCGTGCGCATTTCCGGCGGCAAGGGATTCGCGAAACCGGCCGACGTGCCGCTCAGCATCCTGGTGCCGGCGTTCGTCACCAGCGAGCTCAAGACTGCGTTCCAGATCGGCTTCCTGCTGTTCATCCCGTTCGTGATCATCGACCTCGTGGTCGCGAGCGTACTCATGTCCATGGGCATGATGATGTTGTCGCCGGTGCTGATCTCGTTGCCGTTCAAGATCATGTTGTTCGTGCTCATCGATGGGTGGGCCTTGGTCATGGGCACGCTCGCCCAAAGTTTCTTCAGGTGACCCGATGACTCCTGACATGGTGGTGACGATAGGCCGGCACGCGCTCGAGATGACGCTCATGCTCTCGGCGCCGCTGCTGCTCACGGCGCTGGCCGTTGGTCTCATCGTCGGCATTTTCCAGGCGGCGACGTCGATCAATGAAATGACGCTGTCGTTCATTCCGAAGCTGCTGGCCATGGCCGCGGTGCTGGCGCTCACCGGCCCGTGGATGATCCGCTCGCTGGTCGAGTATTCGCGCAACCTCATCGAAAGCATTCCGAGCCTCGTTGGATGACCATCGCGCTCTCCATCGGGCAGCTAGAAGGCTGGGTGGCGCAGGGTTTCTTCCCGTTCGCGCGCATCGGCGCCTGCCTGATGGTGGCGCCGGTGTTCGGCGCGCGCTTCGTGCCAGCGCGCACCCGCGTGATTCTCGCCGTGGCCACCACCGCGCTGGTCGCGCCGATGATTCCCACGCCCGCCATTGCGCCGTTCTCGCCGCAGGGCTTCGTCGTGGTGTTCCAGCAGCTGCTGATCGGCGTGGCTCTCGGTTTCGCGCTGCAGATCGTGTTCGACGCGCTCGGGCTCGCCGGCCAGCTGCTGGCCAACAGCATGGGGTTGTCGTTCGCGTTCAACGTGGATCCGCTGCGCGGCAGCAGCACGCCAGCGCTGGGCCAGCTCTACATCATTCTCGCCACGCTCACGTTTCTCGCGCTCGACGGGCATGCCGCGTTGATCGAGCTGCTCGTCGCGGGTCTGTACGCGCTGCCTGTGGGCACGACCGGGCTCGGGCAGGAAGGGCTGTGGGGTCTCATCCTCTGGAGCGGTCAATTGTTCGCCGGCGCGATTGCCGTGGCGCTGCCCGGCATCACCGCGCTGCTCATCGTGAATCTCGCGTTCGGTGTCGTGAGCCGCGCGGCGCCGTCGCTGAACCTGTTCGCGGTCGGTTTTCCGGTGTCGCTGGTCATCGGCCTCCTGGTCGTGCTGTCCGGTATCGGGCCCATGCAGGAGAGTTTCACCAGGTTGCTCGCGCAGGGCTTCGAATTCCTGCGCGCGCTGCACGGAGGGCCGTGAGTCATGGCTGAGTCCGGCGCAGAACGCACAGAAAGTGCAACACCGAAGCGCCTCGAGGAGGCGCGCAAGAAAGGCCAGGTTCCGCGCTCCATCGAGCTGTCGATGGCGGCGGTCTGCGTCGCGGCCGCCGCGGCTATCTACACGCTGGGCGACACCGCCGCGGGCAAGTTCGCCGACCTCATGCGCGGCAGCCTCACGCTGAGTCCACAGCAGGCCGTGGGCGAGGGCGTCATCTGGCCCGTGCTCATGAATGCCGGCCTGCGCGCGCTGCTGATCATCCTGCCGATCCTCGGCGCGACCTTTATCGCTGCTCTCGCTGCACCACTGGCGATCGGCGGCTGGAATATTTCTGGCCAGGCACTGATGCCGCAGTTTTCCAAGCTGAGTCCCGCCAAGGGGCTCGGCCGCATGTTCTCCGCGCGTGGCAGCGTGGAACTCGGCAAGGGCATCGCCAAGGTTTTCGTGGTGTCGATGATCGGCTGGGTGCTGCTCTCCGGGCTGACGCCACAGATGATGGGGTTATCGAGCGAGCCGTTGCATGGCGCGATTGCCCACTCGGCGGCGCTCGCCGGTTACGCCCTGTTGGTGCTGTGCTTCGGCCTGGTGGCCATTGCCGCCTTTGACGTGCCGTTTCAGCTCTGGCAGCACTCGCGCGATCTGAAGATGACGCGCGAGGAGGTCAAGGAAGAATACAAGGAGAGCGAGGGCTCGCCCGAAACCCGTGGCCGCATCCGCGAGGCGCAACGCGCGCTGGCACGCGGCCGCATGATGCAGGAAGTGCCGAAGGCGGACGTGGTCATCACCAATCCGACGCACTACGCGGTCGCTCTGCGCTACGACGAGTCGCGCAATCGCGCGCCTGTCGTTGTAGCCAAGGGCTCGGACCTGCTCGCGGCGCGCATCCGCGAAATCGCCACCGAGCATGGCGTGCCGCTGGTGGCGGCGCCCCCTCTGGCCCGCGCGCTGTTCCGTAACGTCGAGCTTGGCCACGAAGTCCCGGCCGCGCTCTACGTCACCGTGGCGCAGGTGCTCACCTACGTCTACCAGCTCAAGGCTGCCATGGCGCGTGGCGCCACGCCGCCGCCGCCCCCCGTCATCCACTAAAACGCCATGGCAGAAAACAACAGTTCCGCGATGAGTCCGCTGATGCGCCTGGGTCTCGGCGTGCCCATCGGCCTCATCTCGATTCTCGCGATGATGATCCTGCCGTTGCCCCCGGTGGTGCTCGACGTGTTGTTCACGTTCAACATCGCGCTGTCGCTGGTCATCGTCATGGCGGTGTTCAACGTCAAGCGGCCGCTCGAGTTTGCGATCTTCCCGACCGTGCTGCTGCTCGTGACCATCCTGCGCCTGGCGCTCAACGTCGCCTCGACGCGCGTGGTGCTCATGCATGGCCACGAAGGTTCGCACGCCGCCGGCAAGGTCATTGCGGCGTTCGGCGAGTTCGTCATCGGCGGCAACTTTGCGGTGGGCGCCGTGGTGTTCATCGTCCTCACCATCATCAACTTCGTGGTGGTGACCAAAGGCGCGGGGCGCGTGTCGGAAGTGAGCGCACGTTTCGCGTTGGATGCGATGCCTGGCAAGCAAATGGCCATCGACG
>DASQJS010000399.1:0-10104 GCA_035630995.1 Steroidobacteraceae bacterium
TTCTTGCCGAGCCCGAACTGCATCTCGCCCATGGTGGCCGCGGCGGCATCGTTTTCCACGAATACCGGAACGTGCAACGTTTCACGCAGCAGTGAAGCGACATCGGTCGAGGCCCAGATGCCGTAATTCGCCGGTTGCTGAGGCAGCGCGGCCCGCGGCATGTCGTCGGGCAGGGCCACGCCGATACCGACCAGCCGGTCGCGCCCGATGCCCACCTTCGTGAGTAGTTTGCCGACGCCCTTGCGGAAGAACTGCTCGACGTCCTTCGGCAGCGCGAAGTTCACCTCGGTGGAGGCGCGCGCGCGGATCTTGCCCTCGAAATCGAGCACCACCATGGTGATGTGATCGCGGTCGACATTGAGCCCGATCGAAAACCAGCTGTCCGGGTTGATGACCAGCTTGGTCGCCGGCTGGCCGCGGCCACCGCGGCGCCGACCGGCTTCCTGGATCAAGGTGTCGGTCAGCAATCGCTTGGTGATGTTGGCAATGGCGGGTGAAGTGAGACCGGTGATGGCCGCGAGCTCGGCTCGCGTAATTGGCCCATTGACGCGAATGGCGTGCAGCGTCACGCGCTGATTGTGGTCGCCTGCACGTTCGAGGTTGGTCCCCGACAGCCGCATGTGTTTGCCGGAGCGTTCACTCATCGAGACGCGGCGGTCACGAGCGGCGGGACGATGGAAGCATTTTCGGCATCCGCCGCGAGCGCCAGGGCTCCGAGTGGTCCTGCCATGTTGCCGAGCCCGGGAGGCACGACGAACTGTCCGATGCCCTGCTCGAGCTCCGGCGCTTCGACGTAACGATTGAGGCTGCGCTTGAGCTCTTGCTGAATGCGCTCGAACAGGTGCGACTGCGCGCTCATCACGCCGCCACCGAGGAAGATGCGCGACGGCGCGGTGGTCAGCACCATGGTGTGGACCAGTTGCGCGAGCCCGTGCGCGACGAACTCCCAGGTGGGATGGTCGGGAGGCAGTTGTGAGGCGGGCATGCCGGCGCGGGCTTCGATGGCGGGACCCGAGGCCAGGCCTTCGATGCAATCACCGTGAAACGGGCAAACGCCGGGAAACTTGTCGCCCGGCTTGCGCGCCACGCGAATGTGGCCGAGCTCGGTGTGGTTCATGCCGAATATCGACTTGCCGCGAACGATGAGGCCGGCGCCGATGCCGGTGCCCACGGTGACGTAGGCGAAGTCGTCGAGGCCCACCGCCGCACCCCACCGCCCTTCGGCGAGTGCCGCACCGTTGACGTCGGTATCGAAACCCACCGGGCCACCCATGCGCCGGCCGAGGCGCTGCGCGATATCCGTGTTGCGCCAGCCCGGCTTGGTGGTCGAGGTGATGAAGCCGTAGGTCGGCGAGTTCGCGCGCAGGTCAACGGGCCCGAACGACGCGATACCCAACGCGCGTGCGGGACCATGCTGCGCACGCCAGCGATCGAGCACGGCCTCGATCTGGCGCAATGACTCTTCACGCTCACCGGTCGGCAGGCGCTCGACCGCGCGCACGTCATCGGGGCCGGTGCCGAGGATGCAGACGCACTTGGTGCCACCCAATTCGACGCCGGCGAATAGTTTGGTGGCGGGCGACATGTCAGCCAGCCGTTTGTGCGGCCGCGGCGGCCTTGCGCGCGCTGGCGAGCTTCGAATTCGCCTGCGCGAAGAAGCTGTCGTGTGAGGGTGCGGCTGCGGAGTCCGCGGCAACTTTCTGGACGAAGCCCGACATCAGGCGTTTGACCTGCTCGAAATCGACAGTGTCGACCAGGGGATCGTAGTCGCGCGGAATGACACCCGAACCTTCGAAGATCCAGAACCAGTCGAGGTCGGAGAACACCTCCGGGCGCTGGCTGATGATGCGGCCGGTGGCACGATATATATCGATGCGTTGGGCGAGCGCGTCGGGCAACACGACCTTGCCGCGTTCCTGCCAGAACGGCGAGTCGTCGCGCCTTGAAAGGCTGTAGTGCAGGATGAGGAAGTCACGGATGCGTTCGAACTCGTCGGCAATGAGGGCGTTGTAGCTCGCGATATTCGAGGGGTCAAACTGCTTGTCCGGGAAGTGATCGAGCAGATTGAACAATGCATTGGTAGTGAGATGCAGGTCGGTGGCGGCCAACGGCTCGAGAAACCCCGAAGCATTCCCCAGTGCCACCACGTTCTTTTCCCAGGATTTCCGGCGCACGCCCTGGATGAATTCCTGTCGACGGGGCGCCGTGAATGGCGCGGCGCCGACCACCGCGAGCAACTCCTGCAAAGCCGTTTCGTCGTCCTGGTGAGCGCTGGAGTAGACCAGGCCGTGGCTCAGGTTCTGCTGCAACGGAATTCGCCACAACCAGCCCGCGGCGCGCCCACCAATGCGCACGAACGGCGGACGGATCTCCTCGAGGGGTCCCGAAGTGTGCACCAGTCGATCGCACGGCAGCCATTGCTGCCAACTTTCGTAGGGCGACTCGAGCATCTCCCCGATGATCTGCGCGCGTGAACCGCTGCAGTCGATGTACAGGTCGGCGCGCAGCTTGCCGCCGTCCTCGAACTGAAGTTCGTCGAGAAAACCGTCTTCGCGGCGCGTGGCGCTAACAATCTTGCGCTCGAGGCGGATGACACCGGCGCGCTCGGCTATCGTGCGCAGGTAGCGCGCCGTGATCCCCGCGTCCACGTGCAGTGAATAACGCAAATGGGCCGCGACGCCCAAGGCGTTGGTCGGAAAAATGAAGCGGTTGGCCATGGCCAGGGACACTTCCTGGCTGCAGGCCTCGAGCCTGGGCGAAAGCCCCAGCGCTCGCGCCTTGTGCCAGAAGTGATAGAACGGGCGGCGCTCGATGAGCGCGCCCAACCCGCCGAACGGATGCCAGAAGCCCTGGCCCTGCGCAGCCCAATCGATGTACCGGGTGCCGAGGCTATAGGTGGATTGCGTCTTGTCGACGAAGTCGTTCTGGTCAATTCCGAGGAATCGCAGCAACTCGAGGATGGTCGGTTGCGTGGCTTCGGCCAGGCCCGGAAATACGGGCTCAGGCGATTCGACGACGTGAATTGAACATTGTCCGCCGAGTTTCTTGCCCAGCATGACGGCGGCGGTCCAACCAGCAACACCACCACCGACGATGGCAACCCGCCTGATTCTTCGATCCGGTTCCATTTACTCCCAACCTATCCGCCCCGACGCGGCGGCGAGGCTATCTGTGCGACCCGAAACCTGTCAAACAACGCGAAGGAAGCTGTGACGACCCTCGAATTTCCGCCGCAGAGAGCATAGGCTGTCGGCGCTCAAAAACAGGAGTTTTTCGATGTCCCCTTCCATGTCTCATGTCCGTAAACATGGCGCGGCGCTGTTAGCGCTCGCTCCGTTCCTGTTGATGCTTGGATGCAAAGACGCGGCCAGGGAAGAACCCGCCCCCGCGGCCAAAGTCGAAGATCCGGCAGCGGTCCATCCCGAAATCTGGCCGTCCCCGAAGTGGCCCTTTCCTGAAGACGCAGCACTCGAAGAAAAGGTTGCCTCGCTGCTCAAAAAAATGACGGTCGAGGAGAAAGTCGGCCAGGTAATCCAGGGCGACATCTGCTGCATCAAGCCCGAGGACATGAAGCAATACCACCTGGGCTCGATCCTTGCCGGTGGCGGTTCCTCGCCTGGCAATAACGAGCGCTCACCCGCGAAAGATTGGCTCAAACTCGCCGACGAGTTCTACGCCGCGTCCGTCGACACCAGCAATGGTGGCGTCGGCATCCCGATGATCTGGGGCATCGACGCCATGCACGGCCACAGCAACATCGTGGGCGCCGTGCTGTTTCCGCACAACGTGGGCCTCGGCGCCACGCACAACCCCAAGTTGTTAGGCGACATCGCGCGCGTCACCGCCGAGCAGGTACGCACCACCGGCATCGAATGGACGTTCGCGCCCACCGTGACCGTGCCGCAGGATGACCGTTGGGGCCGTGCCTACGAAGGCTATTCGGAAGATCCGAAACTCGTGGCGTCCTACGCCGGCGAGTTCGTGAAGGGTCTGCAAGGTGATCCCGCCTCGCCCGATTTCCTCAAGGGCGCGCACGTGATCTCGTCGACCAAGCACTACCTGGCCGACGGTGGCACCGAGAACGGCCGCGACCAAGGCGACTCGAAGGCCTCGGAGACCGAGCTACGCGACATCCACAACGCCGGTTATGTGCCGGCCATCGAAGCCGGCGTGCAGACCGTCATGATCTCCTTCTCGAGCTGGCAGGGTCAGAAGCTCAGCGGCCACAAGGGCCTGATCACCGACGTGCTCAAGAAGCGCATGAACTTCGACGGCTTCACCGTCGGTGACTGGAACGGTCATGGCCAGGTAGCCGGCTGCACCAACGACAACTGCGCCGCGGCTTTCAATGCCGGCATGGACATGTTCATGGCGCCGGACAGCTGGAAGGGCCTGTACGAGAACACGCTCAAGCAGGCGAAGGACGGCACCATTTCGATGGAACGCCTCGATGAGGCCGTGACGCGCATTCTGCGCGTGAAGTTCCGCGCCGGCGTGTTCGATGGCGCCGCGCCGTCGAAGCGTCCGCTGGGTGGCGACTTCAAGATGCTGGCCTCGCCCGAACAGCGCGCCCTCGCGCGCGACGCCGTGCGCCAGTCGCTGGTGCTGCTCAAGAACAACGGCGGACTGCTGCCGCTCGCGGCCAACAAACACGTGCTGGTCACCGGCGAAGGCGCCGACAACATCAGCAAACAGAATGGCGGCTGGACCATCACCTGGCAGGGCACCGGCCTCACCAACGCCGACTTCCCCGGCGCGACATCGGTGTGGGGCGGCGTCAAGGCCGCGGTGAAGGCCGGCGGAGGCTCGGCCGAGCTTTCCACGGATGGCAGCTTCAAGAAGAAGCCGGACGTGGCCATCGTCGTGTTCGGCGAGAACCCGTACGCGGAATTCCAGGGCGACCTCAAGGTGCAGACGCTGCCGGGTTCGATGACCCAGCAACTCGAAATCATGAAGAAGCTGCAGGACGAGAAAATTCCCGTCGTGGCCATCCTGTTCTCGGGACGCCCGTTGTGGCAGAACCGCGAGCTGAACCTCGCCAATGCATACGTCGCGGCCTGGCTGCCGGGCACCGAAGGCGGCGGCATCAGCGATGTCCTGTTCCGCAAGAAGGATGGCTCGGTGAACTTCGACTTCACCGGCAGGCTTTCGTATTCCTGGCCGCGCGATGCCACGGGCACGCCGCTCAACGTGAACAAGGAGCCCTACGATCCGCTGTTCCCCTTCGGCTTCGGGTTGAGCTACACGGCAACCGCGGACCTGGCGGCGCTGCCGGAAGATCCGGGAATTCCCGCGGATCTCATGTCCACCGGTTCGTACTTCGACAAGGGAGCGCCGGTGCAGCCCTGGTCGCTGCGCGTGTCGAGCGGCACCGATACCACGCGCATCACCACCGTCCCGACCGAGGCCGTGGGTGGCCGCGTGAAGGTCAGCGCCGTGGATGACGCCGTGCAGGAAGGCGGGCGCCGCTTCCAGTTCGACGGCAGCGGCCCTGCGACCATCGCAATCTCGAGCGAAGGTGCGGCCGACGTGTCACGTGAATCGAACGGCGACGTCATGTTGCTGGTGCGCCTGCGTCGCGACGCGGACGTGCCGAAAGACGTGACGCTCGGCGTGAGCTGCGGCGCAGGTTGCGGCGGCAAGGTGCCGTTCGCGGACACGCTCGGTGGTATCGATTCCGGCAAGTGGCAGACCGTCGGTGTGCCGCTCAAGTGCTTCGTCAAGGCCGGCGCCGACGTCAGCAAGCTCAACGAGACGCTGAGCATGGAGTCGAGCGGCAAGCTCGATGTCTCGCTCTCGCAGGTCAAGCTCGGAACCGTGGCCGACAAGGTAGTTAGCTGCAACTGAAAAACGGGGTCAGGCACCGTTTCCCAGGAAACGGTGCCTGACCCCTTTTCTTTCCTAGCGAAGCTGGCTGTCCTTGCTGCCGCGCCGGTTGTATCCGGCGTTGTTGACGACCTCGCGGTCTTCCTTTTCCTGGCAAGTCACGCACAGGCGCACGCCTGGAATCGCCTGCTGGCGCGCCTCGGGAATCTTCGCGCCGCACTCCGCACATGACTCGAGGGACGGCCCCGACGGCAAGCGGCTGGTCGCCCGCTTGATGCCGTCTTTGACCGTCGCATCGATTTGATCCTGAACTGCGCCGTCTTGAGCCCAACCCGTTGCCATGGGCGTATTTATGGCCCCTGGCGAATCGATTGCAAGCCGGACAATCCCTACCCGACTTCTACTTGATCGCCGCCTCGGCCACCGGGCGCATGGCCTCGTAACCTGCTGGCGTCGGGTGAACCTCGTCCTTCGAAAGCTCCGGCTTCACATTGCCGTTGGCGTCCGAGAGCACGGCGGCGTAATCCGCGTATTTCGCGCCGATTTTCCTCGCATAACCGCGCATCCACTCGTTCAGCGCGAGCGCCTCCGCCTTGGGCTGCACCTCGGGCCGCCACCAGTATTTCGACGCCGGCGGCACCGCACCCAACACGATGCGCAGCTTGTGCGCCCTGGCGATCTCGCACATCGCCATGATGTTGTTCTGCGAGTCCTGCGCCGTCATCGGCCCGGTGTTGTGGGCGATGTCATTGGTGCCCGCCATGATGTGCACCACGCGCGGCTTCAGCGCGACGACGTCCGCATGCATGCGCACCAGCAGCTGCGGCGTGGTCTGCGCGCTGATGCCACGCCCCACGATGCCGTTGCTGAAAAACTCCGGCTGCCGGGCCGCCCAGCCTTCGGTGATCGAGTCGCCGAGAAACACCGCGTGCACCTTCGCGCCGCTGGCCAGAAGCTTCGCGTTGTCGTCGCGATAACGCGCGAGCCACGCCCAGTCGGTGAGCAGCAACGGTGGCTGCAACGCGGGCGCGGTGTTGGGCCGTTCGCCGCATTGCTCGTCGGCGAATGCCATCGCCGGCAATGCCAGCCCGGCCCCCAGAGAACCTGCGATCAACGATCGACGACTGACCTGACTCATGCTGCTGCTCCTGATTTCTTTTCACTCGTTTTTTCAATGGCCTTGTCCATCGACTCCAGCTCCACGCCGCGAGTTTCCGGAAACACCGCGAGCACCACGAAGAACTGCACCACCATGCAGGCGGCGAAGAATGCGAACGGCACGCCGTGCGCTTTCGCGGCAATCATCGGAAACACCGTGGCGATCAGCGCGTTCATGAGCCAGTGCGTGGTGCTGCCCAGTGCCTGTCCCCGTGCGCGCACCGCCGTCGGGAAGATCTCGGCGAGATAGACCCAGATCACCGCGCCCTGCGAAAACGCGAAGAATGCGATGAACATGATCAGCATCGCGAGCAGATATTCGTTACCCTGCCCGCTGCCCATGATCAACGCCACACCGGCTTGCGCCACCGCCGTGCCTACCGCACCTATCAACAGCAGCTTCTTGCGCCCGAACCTGTCGATGACGCGTAACGCGATCATGGTGGCGATGAGATTCGCGGCGCCGATGGCGATTGCCTGCAGATCCGAGGACATCTTGTCGAAGCCCGCGGCCGCAAATATGTCGTTGAGGTAGTAAAGAATCGCGTTGATGCCGGAGAGCTGGTTGAACATGGCCAGCAGGATCGCGAGCAGGATCGGCCGGCTGTAACGCGCGGAAAACAACACGTGAGCCGCCGCCGCGCGCGCTTCGTTCGCTGCGCGCGCGAATTCGGCGAGCATTCCCGCGGTGTCGGCCACTCCCAGGCGCTCGAGGCTGGCTTTTGCTTCGGCCTCGCGCCCGCGCAGGCTGAGCCAACGAGGGCTTTGCGGAATCGTGTACATCAACAACAGGAACACGAATGCCGGCACCGCGGCCACGCCCAGCTTCCAGCGCCAGGCGTCGAAATCACCGGCTAACCACTGCACCACGAAATTGCTGACGTACGCCAGCAGGATGCCGAACACGATGTTGAACTGGAACAGCCCGGTGAGTGCACCTCGGCGGTTCGCGGGTGCGATTTCCGAGATGTACACCGGCGCCAGCACCGACGAAGCGCCGATGGCGAGGCCGCCGATGAAGCGGAACACATAGAACGACGGAAGGCTCCAGCACAACGCGCTACCTACCGCGGATATCACGTAAAGGAACCCGACCGCCTTCAAGGAGTCGCGTGAACCGAGCGCGTCGCCGGGAATGCCCGCGAACATGGCCCCGAGCGTGGTGCCGAACAGCGCACTCGCCACGGCGAAGCCAAACCACCAGCTGCCGGGCTCGAGGTGGAACACGTCGCGCAGGGACTGCGTGACGCCCGACATGACCACCGTGTCGAAACCGAACAACAGGCCCGCGAGACTCGCGGTGACGATGATCGTGAGGTTCCTGGTGCCCAGGTGGGTAGATTCCGTCATCGCTTCCCCTCGTTGCCCGTCGTATATATATAAGAGAGCGGGCTAATTAACTAAAAACGGTTTAGTTATAGTACGGCAACGCCTGGGGAGGTGGAATCATGTCGATTCGAATCTGCGCGTGGCCTTGCGTACCTCTAACAATCTTGATTGTGTCGTTCTCGACCGCGGTCACGGCAAATTGTGTCGCCACCACACCCGAAGCGGGTGAACGTCCCATGCGCAAACTCAACGTCAAGGTGCGGGCCACCACATTCGATGCGGAGCGCGTGGTTCTCGTGAAGCTCACGAACCGCGGCAAGGCGCCCGCGCTTGGCACGCAGCTCACGCTCGTGAACGCAGAGGGACAACCCATCCTGCCCGCAATGTACAGCGACAACTGTCTCACGGTTCTGCCTGGCGAACCGCTCATGGTCACCATTCGATATTCTGCCGAGGTAGTCGATTCGGCGGCGATTCGTGTCGAGGGCTGGAACACCAGGGCCGCGTCGGCGCGCATCCCCGCCGAATCAACAGCGCCAACCTATCTACAGCCGTGGCAGCAGCAGATATACACACCTCCCTCGCCGACCGTGAAATCCGCCACCGTGGTGGTCCCGAAGCGCTAGCGAGGCGCAGGATGCCGTGACAGACTGGCGTGCATGAGTCCCGGGAATCTCATCGTGCGCGCCACCTATCTCGCCACGGCGGTCTGTGCGTCAGTGTTGGCCCTGCCCTTCGCGGTCAGCATGTTGGCGAAGGTTCTCACCGGATCATCGAATGGCTGGAATGCCGCCTTGAGCTTTGTCCTCGCGTTATTCCTCTTCGTACTCCCCGCCGCCCGCGCGTTCCGCCGGCTGTTTGGCACCGGCACCGTCATTCCGCCCGAGCTCGTGCATGAACGCCCGGTCGTTGCCTGGGTAGTGACGCTGGCCGGAGGGTTCGGCCACTTCTTCTTCGTGATCTCCGTGTCCGCCGCCTTTGAAATTGCACTGGAGCCCGAAAGGGGCGAGGACGTCGGCGGTCCGCTCGCGGGAGCGTTCATCCTGACGCTGCTCCTTTACTTGATCGCCCTGCTCTGCGCAGAGCTGGCGCTCGTGGGCGACGGCAAGAGCGACGCGTCGCGCGGCTTGAGGTCTGGCCCCTTTAGCTAGCCAAATTCTGGAGACTGGGGGGTCTGGCCCCATTTATCCTCCGGGGATGCCTGCTCCAGACATCGCGCGCGTCAGCGCCGAGATCGACAAGATCTACCGCAAGGATTCGCGCCGCATCTTCGCGACGCTCATCCGCCTGCTCGGCGACTTCGAGCGTGCCGAAGAAGCGCTTCATGAAGCCTTCCGCGCGGCCATGGAGAAATGGCCGGCCGAAGGCCTGCCGCAGAATCCGGTGTCCTGGCTGATCTCCGCCGGGCGGTTCAAGTCCATCGACAAACAGCGTCGCGACCAGCGCTTCGAGCATCTCGAAGACCGTCCCGACATCAGCGAAACACTGACGGACCATTCACCTGCCTTCGACGAGCGCGAAGAGCTGGAGGATGACCGCCTGCGCCTGGTGTTCACGTGCTGCCATCCGGCGCTCTCGCCTGACACGCAAGTGGCGCTCACGCTGCGCGAGGTTTGCGGCCTGACTACTGAAGAGATTGCCGCGGCGTATCTCGCCCCCGCGCCGACGATCGCGCAGCGCATCGTGCGCGCCAAGGCCAAGATCCGCGACGCCAACATCCCGTACGAAGTGCCTGGCCGCGATGCGTTGCCAGAGCGTCTCGACAGCGTGCTGCGCGTGGTCTACCTGGTG
>DASQJS010000400.1:0-4560 GCA_035630995.1 Steroidobacteraceae bacterium
TTCCGCGGTTGCGCACTCCTGGCCTGATCGCAATTGCCGGTGTGCTTTGCACCAGCGGCTGCACCAATGGGTCCAAGACGGATCCGGTCACCGAGTTTTCGACTGAACTGATTCTCACCGGTGATGCGCCGGTCGTGACGAAGCGCGCGCTGCAACGCGGCGTATACCTCATCGAGGCCCGCGAACAGGAGATCGACGTGCACATGGCGGTGATCGTCGGCGGCAATCGCAGCGAGCTCGGGGATCGCATTCCGCGCTACGGCACCATCTGCCAGGTAGTTAGTCTGGACGGACCCGGAGAGCTGCAGGTGCAACTGCGAAGCAAGGATCACAATACCAAGCAGGGCCGGGTCGCGCTGCGAATCGCGCGCTGGACGCGCGCGCCCGGCGCGACCGCCACCGAGCGTGAGCTCGGATTCACGGCGTTTGGCGCAGCCGGAGTGCAGGTCGCGCTCGCCACCACCGAATCCTCGGCGAGTGCCGCCGACAAGATGCACGAGGCAGTCGCTCACTTTGAAGCGGCGGACGATGAGGCGATGCTTGCGCTCGCTGCCTATTCACTGGCCTACGTGCAATACGGCGCACGCGACCAGTGGGCGGCGGCAGTGCGCGCAACGGAAATCGCGACCGAGGCGTACCGCGCCGCAGACGACGAAGCCGGAATTCAAAACGCGGAGACTTTGCGCGCCGCCGCGGAAATTCAGCTGGCCAGCGCCATGAACGCCGGTACGCAACGCGCCGAACAACGTGCTCTGTACGCGAACGCCGATCGGCGTCTCGCGGATGCTGCCGAGTTCTTCAAGAGCCATGCGCTGCGCATACGCGCCCAATACGCGGTGAACATGCGCGCCGTATTGGCCGTGAACCTCGGTGAGTACACGGACGCCGCATCGTTGCTGGCGCAATCCGCGGAAATGGCGCGAATCAACGAGGACGTCGCCGAACAGGCGAAGTCGCTCGGCAACCTCGCCGCAGTGCATACCTACCTTGGTTACATCGCGCAGGCAGCGCAGGAGTACGAGGCGCTGCTGCCCCTGATCGACCCTGAAGTCCAGCCTTACCAATACGCCATGCTGCTCGGCAACTATGGCTACACGCTCATTGCCCTCGGCGACTTCGACAAGGCGTTGTCCCTGCGTCTTCAAGCGCTCGACCTTTACACCAAGGCTGGAGAAGAAGAAGAGCGCGCAGTTGAGCTGGCCGCACTGGGCGGGCTCTACTTCCGTATGGGCGATGCCGAACGCGCGCTCGAGACGCTGCGTGCCGCGATCATCGAACAGGAGCGGATATCCGACACCACCGGGCTGGCGAGCACGCTGCGTGTCGCCGCCAACGCCGCGTCGGTTCTGGGTCAGCACGCGGTCGCGCTCGGTTATTTGCGCAAGTCCGCGCAGATAGATGCCAATCCGCAAACCGTGGCGCGCACCCGCGTTCTCATTGCGAAGGAGCTGCGTGACCTCGGCGATCTGCGTTCTGCGGAAGCCGAACTGGCTGCGCCGATGGAATCCACCAATGCGCTGGTACGCGCGGCCGCTCTCGAGGAACGCGCGCACTTGCGGCTCGCACAACGGTCGACCGTATCGGCGATAGACGACCTGCGGGCGGCGGATCGGCAATACACCGCGCTCGGCCTGGAGTTCAATCGAATCGACACCAACACGGCGCTGTCCCAGGCGCTGCTGAGCATACGCGACGTAAAGGGCGCCGCCGCCGCCGCCAGCGAAGCGATATCGATTGTGAGCCGAATTCGCGCCAAGTCGGCGAATCCCGAATGGCGCGCGCGGTTTCTGTCGGCGCGGTACGCGCCATATGAAGCGCTCATCGCCGCGAATCTCGCCATTGCCGACGAGGCCGCGTTGTGGCGCACCTTCCGTACCGCCGAGGTCGTCCGTGCCCGCTCGCTCGCCGACGAACTCGCTCAGGGTGCGACCGGCGCGATTCGAAAGGCTGACCCTGAGGAGGAAGAGCTTCGGGCGCGACTGACCTCTCAGCAGTTGCGGCTGGAGGCTCGCGTCCAGCGGCAGGACGCCGACGAAGCGGGCACGCTCGCATTGCGGCACGCAATCGAGGAAACGCGTGCGCTGCTCGATGCCAACCGCCTTCGCCAGGGCGGCGTTGCGGCAAGACAGACGTCGCTTCCGGAGTCGCTCAACCTCGTCCAGCAGCAATTGCCGAAGGACATCGCGGTGCTTGCGTATTTTGTCGGTGACAACAGGTCGCACGCCTGGTTGCTCACACGCAGTGAGCTGCGGCACGCGGAGCTTCCAGGCAGGGAAGCGTTGCAGCGCGCCATTGGCGCATTCCTGACCGCGCGGCGTAGCGGTGTGCCCCGTGCTACCGGTGAGCGCGACCTCGGTGCAATGTTGTTAGGGAACCTTCTGGATGGCACGGCGACAAGCCGCATGCTGGTGCTGGCCGACGGGCCGCTCAACAGCGTGCCGTTCGCATCGCTTCAGGTGCCGGGAAGTGGCGGCGAGATGCTGGTCGATCGCTTCGTACTGGGATACGCACCATCGCTGGCGCTCGCGCTTGAAAATGCGCAGCCTTCGAAGACGCGCAGCACCCGTGTCGCGGTCGTGTCCGATCCCGTCTACGCCGCGGACGATCGACGCCTGCGCCTGGCCATGGCCGGCGAAACCGGCACCTTGCGCGGCGCGCCGGCGGCCTCCCCTGACAACCTGACGCGCTTGCCCTACTCGGCGCTGGAGGCGAGCGCGGTAACGAAGGCATTTGGAGCCGAGAGCACGATCCAGTTGTCGGGGTTCGATGCCACCGCGGAGCGCGTGCTGCAACTTCCTTCCCGCGATCTCGCCGTACTGCACTTTGCCACCCATGCGGTGGCGCGCAAGGATTCCCCGGACCAGTCTGCCCTCTACCTGAGCGCATACGCGTCGAATGGCGCGGCATTGCCCGCCAGTCGCCTGAGTGCCAGCGACATCGCGCGCAGCGGGCTGCGCGCAGACGTGGTGGTGTTGTCGGGCTGCGCCACCGGGGATGGCAGCGCGCTACGTGGCGAGGGCGTACTCGGACTCACATACGGATTTCTTGCCAATGGTTCGCACTCGGTCGTTGCGGCGCTGTGGCCGATCGAAGACGCGTCCACGGCACGCTTCATGAACGAGTTCTATCAAGCCTATCGCGCGTCCGGGCGTGCCGCCGACGCATTGCGCGTTGCGCAGATTCGCACTCGTGGCAATGCCGCGACCGCGGTGTGGTCGAGTTTCGTAGTTCGGGCTAACGATTTTCCGTGACGCCCGCGGGCAATAGGTCTTTCCAAACGGCTGCATTGAATGAGGAGTGGCTCATGTACGGGAATTTGAGAATTGGTGGACGGAAACTCGCGATCTGGATGACGGCGGCAACGCTGACGTTGGGGGCAGCACTCGCCGGGGCCCAGGAAGCCGCACCAGATCCGGCACTTGGTGGATGGCTCGGCAAGGAATACACAGTCGAATACTCGACGCTCAACGAACATATGCCGACGGGTGGCAAACTGACATTCGTGTTCGACGCCGAAGACAACGTCGTTCGCATCTGCACGCGCAATTCCAGCAGGCAGCGAAACCCCTGGCGCATGGACTTCGCGGCGCCTTGCGGTGTCACGCTCGTTTTCACTCGCGGCACGCGGTATTGCACGCTCGATGACGTGAAGACGGGAAATGCCGAAGTCCTTTCCGCCTGCCATCGCCTGCGATCGCGTGATATCGCGATGCGGCCATCGAAGGTGAAGGGCGCGGTCGAACTCAACGACATGATTGCCTTCCTGATCCAGGAAAACGGCAAGCCAACCATGTCGATCCTGGTCGACTCGCCGGCACGTGTGACCGACGACGGCATCATCCAGCTCAAGTAGTAATCGGAGAAAATTTGCGCTCGCTTGCGCGCCGACTCTCAACAATGTTGCTGCCGCTTGCCGCGGCAACGACGTTTGGGGCGTCGTGCGCGCTTGCGGCCGCACCGAATCTCTGCACTCACGGCGGTAGATGGGCGTCGACGGTCGCCCGGTCTCCTCCCCCCGTCACGGCTTATCTCGATTCTCTCGGCAATGCCCGCTTCGATCTCCGGGCCGCCTGCGCTCACTGGGCGGGCATGTTCTCCAAGCGTCATCAATCCGCGGCAGACGCCGCGCAGAAGGCGCGGCAGGTACCCGCCCGGCTCATCATGTTTCCCGCCGAAGGCGCCAGTCAGCGTCAGCTGGTCGAATGGCTCAAGCACACCGGGTATGTCCGGAATCTGGAACGCACTCGCAATTTTGTCGTCGTCGTTTTTTCGCGATATATCCCGACCGACCGGCTCATTGAAATCATCAATTCGCCGCTGGTGGGCTATTCGGAGCCCGACTGCGACGGGCCAGACTACCTCACCACTTCGATGGAGCTGCCGTCCGCGGCGGTATCCACATCGCGTTGCTGGTTACGCGCCGCGCGATCCACTTTTCCCAACGATCCTTGTCTTGATGAGTTGTGGGGTCACAGGAAGATCGGCTGGGATTCAGGCATCGCCGCCCGGTCCTTGCCTCGCATCGTCGCGGTGCTCGATTCGGGCATCGACGCCGCTCAC
>DASQJS010000401.1:0-15191 GCA_035630995.1 Steroidobacteraceae bacterium
TTACCACTAGATATTTTTGGGGTACCCCTACATGAAATTGAATGTTGCTCTCGCCGCCTCGATCGCGGCTTTCGCGCTGATGACTGGCTGCGCCAAGAAGGATGCGGAAGCTCCTGCTGCCGACGCTGCTGCCTCGTCGGCCGATGCCGCCGCTTCTTCGGCCGATGCCGCTGCTTCTTCGGCTGCTGCCGCTGATGCCGCTGCCGCTCCGGCTGCTGACGCTGCCGCTGCTCCGGCCGCTGACGCTGCTGCTCCGGCTGCTGATGCCGCCGCCGCTCCGGCTGAAGCGCCGAAGTAACTAATCGACCTCGATTAGTTCTTCGCGAGCCAACAGGCTCATGACGGCCCGGGCAGAGCGCACAACGTTCTGCCCGGGCTTTGTCTTTTCTGGAGGATGACGTGACAGTCAGTGTCCGAGATGCGCGTGGCGCCCCCCGAGACCGCGAGTGGATCGAAAGCGTCTACAGCGACTATCTCGACGACCTGTCACCGCTGAACACCGGTGTGTTCAGCGCCACGTCGCTGGGCGAAATCGGCTACAGCGAATCCGACCAGCTGGCGCGCTGGTTCGGCGACTCCTCCGTCAATGCCCTGGTCATCCTGCGTGGTGCTGAGCCCGTGGGCTTCGCCATGGTGGCGCGTGGCAGCGCATCGCCCGGCAAGTCGCCGGTCGACTACCGCATGGCCGAGTTCTTCGTCGCGCGTACTTTCCGCCGCCGCGGCGTGGGCCGCCTCGCCGTGGAACTCATTCTCAATCGATTTGCCGGGCGCTGGGAAATCACCGAATACCTGCGCAATCCGGTAGCCGTCGCGTTCTGGCGGCGCGTGGTCGCTAACTACACCCAGGGACGATTTCAGGAGCGTGTTCTCAATGGCGAAGTGCGTCAGGTCTTTGAATCGGGCAACTCGCGTGCCCAGAAACCCGCCTGATTCATTCTTGCGCCGCGCGTCCTTCATTGCGCTACTGCTCATCATGACGATGGAAGGTGGGTATGCTGGCTCGCGACCCAGCGGTTCGCTGGTTGCCACGCGCTCCGAGGTCATCGCCACTCATGGCATGGCAGCCACCAGCCAGCCGCTCGTGAGCCAGGTTGCGCTCGATGTACTCAAGCGCGGAGGCACGGCGGTCGACGCCGCCATCGCCGCGAACGCAACGCTTGGCCTCATGGAGCCCACGGGCAACGGCGTGGGCGGCGACCTGTTCGCCATCGTATGGGACGCGAAGACGCAGAAGCTCTACGGTCTCAATGGCAGCGGCCGCTCTCCGAAATCGCTGACACTCCAGAAGCTGCGTGCTGAACTCAAGAAGCTGAACTCCGCCACGATACCGAAGACCGGACCCTTGCCAGTGTCGGTGCCGGGCACGGTCGATGGCTGGTTCGAGCTGCATTCGAAATTCGGCAAGCTGCCGATGAAAGAACTGCTGGCGCCGGCGATCGCCTACGCGCGCGATGGTTTCCCGGTGACCGAAGTGATTGCCGAAGGCTGGGCGCGTAATGCACGCAATCTGCAGAAATACCCCGGCTTTGCCGAAACCTACATGCCGAACGGCCGCGCGCCGGCGAAGGGCGAGGTGTTTCGCAATCCTCTCCTCGCCAACACGCTTGCCGCAATTGCGGAAGGTGGCCGGGATGCCTTCTACATGGGCGACATCGCCAAGCGCATCGAATCCTACATGCGCGCCAATGGCGGATACCTGACCGCGGCCGACCTGGCGGACCACCATTCGGAATGGGTGGAGCCGGTGTCCACTAACTACCGTGGCTACGATGTGTGGGAGCTGCCGCCGAATACGCAGGGTGTGGCTGCGCTGCAGATGCTCAACATCCTCGAGGCCTACGACCTCAAGTCCATGGGATTCGGCAGCGCCGAGTACCTGCACCTGTTCATCGAGGCAAAGAAGCTCGCGTTCGAAGACCGCGCGCGTTACTACGTGGATCCGGAGTTCGCGAAGATTCCGCTGAAGGGGTTGCTGTCGAAGGAATACGCGGCGAAGCGGCGCGCCCTCATCAAGCTGGATCGCGCGGCGCTCGAATACCCCACCGATGCGAAAGCGCTCGAGCAGGGCGACACCATCTACATGACGGTCGCGGATTCGGCGGGCAACATGATCTCGCTGATCCAGAGCAACTACCGCGGCATGGGTTCGGGCATGACGCCCACGGGCTGTGGATTCATCCTGCAGGATCGAGGCGAGTTGTTCTCGCTCGAGGACGGGCACGCCAACGTCTATGCGCCGGGCAAGCGGCCGTTCCACACCATCATTCCCGCGTTCATTACCAAGGACGGCAAGCCCTGGCTTTCGTTCGGGCTCATGGGCGGGGCCATGCAGCCGCAGGGCCATGTGCAGATCGTCGTCAATCTCATCGATTTCGGCATGAACCTGCAGGAAGCCGGTGACGTTCCGCGCGCGCGTCACGACGGCTCGAGTGAGCCCACCGGCGAGGTCATGAAGGATGGCGGCGAGGTGGTGCTCGAAGTGGGTGCATTGCCGGCCACCGTAAAGGCGCTTCAGGCTCGTGGCCACAAGGTGACCATTGCCAATGACGGAGATTTCGGCGGCTACCAGGCAATCATGAGAAATGCCGAGGGCGTGTATTTCGGCGCATCGGAGTCTCGAAAGGACGGCGCCGCACAGGGTTATTAGCGGCGCTGGCAATTGCGGAACCTTTGACTGTCTTGCGGCTACTCACCAACGTTGGCGCCGGTGGCGAGGTCCGCGCGAGCCCTGTTTACCGATTGCGGGAGCTCGGCATGAGTCTAGGGGGGTTCCGACCCATCGGCGCCAGCACTGCTACTGGATCGCCGGTATTCCCAGGTAGATCGAGTCCTCCGGCGTTCCGAACTCTGATGCCTTCGGTCTGCGCGTGGTAGCCGCGAGCCTTCCCGAGTGGATGTCATCGAGCTTGGCGTGAGTTGCCTTCGCCGCCGCTACGAGTTCAGGGTAGGGGCGGTCCGTGACATCGATCCAGCCAATGTTGTAATTCTCGCCATCGCGTCGTCCGGTAGCGGGCTGGTCTATCCACTGGTACCAGTGTGTGCCGATGATGGCGGGATGCTCGGCGGCGTGCTCCACATAGTAGGAGTACGCCACACCACGCTCGGTCTGGTTCATGGCCTGCACGAGTCCCGGTGCGAGACCGCGTTCGGGCACGCCGAAATGAAACTCACCGATGAGGATGGGCAACTTCTGGATGGCGTACACGCGGTCGATGAAATCCTTCGGCGGCGCCCAGCGGTACTTGTTCATGCTGTACACGTCGAATCCGCGCGCCAGCGCGATGACTTCGTCGGGCGGCGTGCCGCCGAAACGGATGCCGAGATTCAGGTGGTTAGGGTCGGCGCGTTTGACCGCGGCGTTCACGATCTGGAGGTAGCGCGTAAACGCCGCGTGAACCAGTGCCTTGCGAATTGCGGGGCTGTCGCCCTTCACGAGTTCAATCTTGAAACGCTGCTGGATTGAACTCGCGGGGCCCGCCAGCACGAGATCGACGAGCTGGCTTTCCCGCGCCGGCCATGGGGGCTCATTGCCGATGAAGTAACCGATCATCCATGGGTCGGTCTTGCGCGGCCCCAGTTGCTGCGCGGCCTCGGCGTCCACGCGTCGGGCGAACGCTTCGGAATACACGTCGGGCAGCCCCATGATCGCGCCTTCGATGTGCTGCCAGCCCCGTAGCGGAAAGACGTACGGCTGACGCAATGACGAGCCCTCGGGAAGCGCCTCGTTGAGCGCGGCGCCGTAGGCGGTGTTCAGCCCCCAGGCGCGCATGCGCCGCGACGTCAGTTGCGCACTCGGGCCTCGCCAATCGCTGCCGAAGCGTTTTTGCAGGTTAGCGGCGTAGAACGACACCGGATCGCGCAACGGATCCGGCTCGGCGTTCATTGGAAACTGCGCAGCGGTGGGAATGCTGGCGAACAACTTCGAGCGGCCGATGATCTGTGTTCGCGGCGGCTCAGCGCCCGCGCCATTCACGCCCGTGGAGTAGAAGCGGCAACCCTCGGGATCGATGAACCACCATCGATCGCTGATCTTCTCCACGCGAAAGTACCCGGTGGGCTTACGACGGCCCCCAGCGTAGCCACCGTAGCGGCACGTCTGGATAGTGGCCTTCGGGACCAGCATTCGATTTTCTGCCGCCCATTCGCGAATGAGCTCCGGATACGCGCGTGCCTTGCCCGACCAGTCGGCGTGCACGTACTGCCCGAGGTCGTCGATGAGCGGACCACCACCGTCTAGTACTGCGTCGCCCGGGTCGGTTTTCGAGAGGCTCACCTTGCGAATCTCGACGGTCGATGTGCGCGCCGGGTAACGCATGGTGACGCTGAGCGCGCGCACATGGAGCACGGGTGCGTGCCCGCCGGCTTCGATGTTTATCCAGTAACTGTTGCGCGGCTGGTTGACGGTCGATGCCAGTTCGTCGGCATCACCCAGGCCCTGGCGAAAGAAGCGCAGGGGGATCGACGCGCGCACCCAGACTTTGGGAAACGGATGGATGCGCTTGGACACGTTGCCTTCGTCGCTGACGAGGCCCAGTTCGAAGCGCTGGCTGGTCGAGGAGCGGAATTCGACGACCAGGAATTCGGCCTGGGACCAGTCGAGCGGAAGCTGCGGATCGAGATCGGCGAGCGGCCACTGCGTCGTCGAGACGTCGCTCGCGAAGGAAGCTTTTTGTGGAGCGGCGTGTGCGGCATCGAACAGAAGCGCCCACGCCAGCAGGCAGATCAGCGTCTTGTCGAATCTCATCCCACCCCCGGATACGGCCGTAGTTTATGCGAAGCAGATCGCCGCCTTGAAAGAGGGATCCTACGTGCGGTGCGACATAATTCCAGCGGTCTGGACCATCCGTCGCAGCAAGAATTGCGGCACCGAACGAGGCCAGGGCCATGCCTTCACCGTTTTCATGTCCGCGCGAGCCCGAATCTCGGAAAAAACTTTTCTTCACTTCCGAGGCGCGAGCCGAGTCACCTCAGGCTGAAGAGGAATGGATTGGCCGCACTGAGACAATGCAATCCCAATTCATTACTTGCATTTCAGCACTGAAGAAGGGCGCGAACTGCACGAATGAATTCATGTTGCACGAGTGAGTCACGCGCGTTTCCGGTTTGCGACCGCGCGCTGAAACAGCGGGAAAAATAGACTCTTCGCGGAGTGTGGAAGACCGAGTCCACGATGGACTCCGCCGATTTGAGACACCGGTGTCATATTTCCGCCAAGAAGCGGTCAATTTTTCGCGATGTAGCGCGAGTTTTCCGCCGAAAGAGTCTTGTCTACCGGTAGACATAAAATCGCATGGTTCGGGACATTCGACCCCCATGGTGAGACATGTCTTCGGACAACGAAATTGTTTGACAAGAGTTTTTTTACGGGCGTACCGTCCGGCGCCGTCGATGCCGACCTCTTCACGGGTCGAATGATGAACAAGCGAATCGGTATCGGCGCATCGGTGCACGTGATCGATGCAGCAGCAGGGGGATGAGTTGCGAGTCGCCTCATTGCGGTGCGCAATTTGTCATATCGCGCGAGGCTCGGGTGCTGACAGGCCCGGGTCGCATGGAAGGTGAGAACAACTCAGACCAATGGAGGCGTGATGACTACGTTTAGAAATCTCTTGATCGGTTCGGCATTGCTGGCGGCATCGGCAGCGTCAAATGCAGCAACCGACTATCCGTCCGGTTACACCAAGTGCGCCAAGGAAGGGGAAACCTGTTCGTTCAGCGGCACACGTTCGGTGGCCTACGGAAAGTCCGGCAGTTTCGTGTACGCGACTCTGACCGGCCCTATTACCTGTTCGGCTTCTCTGTTCCCGTCGATCAGTGTCGGCAACCCGCGGTACTGCTCGTATGGCGGCACCGGATCGTCGAGCTCCAGCAGCAGCTCCACGTCGAGCAGCAGCACCAGCTCGAGCTCCACCAGCTCGTCTTCCACCAGTTCGTCTTCCAGCAGCGGCGGCGGCGGCATCACGGGTGCCACCTGCACGTCCACGGGCAGCCAGTCGATCACGGCGACCATCCGGGTCACCAGCGGCACCTATGACGGCGGCTGCAAGACCTTCAATCCGAGCGGCGCTCTGGGTGACGGCAGCCAGGAGGAGGGCCAGGATCCTGCCTTCCGCGTGGAAAACGGTGCGACGCTCCGTAATGCCATCCTCGGCAACAACGGTGTTGACGGAGTGCATTTCTACGGTGGCGGCAACCTGCAGAACTTCCGTTGGACCAACGTCGGTGAAGACGCGTACACGGTGAAGTCCTCGGGCACCGTCAACATTTCAGGCGTGTCCGGCTTCAATGGCGAAGACAAGTTCGGCCAGATCAATGCCGCTTCGACCGTGAACATCTCGAATTGCATCGTCGACAACATGGCGAAGTTCGTTCGTCAGAACGGCGGCACCACCTTCAAGATCACGATCAACGCAGACCGCTGCCAGATCTCGAACATGAAGGAAGGCGTCTTCCGTTCCGACAGCTCGAGCAGCGTTGCTCGCCTGACCAACAGCCGCCTGCGCAACAGTGGATCGCTGTGCATCGGCTCATGGTCGAGCTGCACGGGTTCGGGGAACACGAACTACTGATCAGGACAAGCTGCTCGTTTTTAGGATGAAAACTTGAGGCTTGGCCGGGGGTGGAAACACCCCCGGCATCTTCCGTTTGGAGGGTCTGGTGAGCTGGAACCCGGCACGAAGGCGTCTACGAATCGGTATGTCCGGAGTGGCAGCCATCCTCGTGGGTGCAGCGGTGTACTGGATATTCAGTCCCGGCCCGAACGTTGCGCGAGAATTGCGCCCCACCGCGGCACCACCGCCAGGATCGAAAGATGAAGTGCGCTCACGGCACACGGCGCAGTTGGATACCGCCTTCGCTCTCCCGAGCACGTCGGCGCCGTCCGTGGATCCTGAATCGTCGACGATCGCTCGATACACTTCTGAAAAGTACCAATTCCTGCTCGATGACCTTCGTTACCTGGAAGCCAGCCAGGTTGAGCAGCTGCAACGCGCGCTGCAGTTGCGCGAGCGGCTCTCCGGAGAATTGAATTCGGCGGGCCAGGATGGAGCGCTCGCGAGGGCAGAAGACCAGATCCGCGGGCTTCTCTCTCCGGCCGACCATGCAACCTACGAGATGCTCAGGGAATCCGATCTCGAGCTGTTCAACCTCAACGAGTACGCGGGCGGCATCAGCAACGTGGCGCCACTCAGCGCGGCCGATCGCGAATCCATACTGAAGACGAAGCTTGCCTACAAGGCACGCTTTCGCCTGTTGCTGCGCGACTCGGGCCTTCAGCGCAGCGACCAGAGCCCGGCCGAGCGCGAGTACGCGTTTTCGATGACGGCACGCGCGCTGGAGGATTTCAGGCGCAGCTATCTGCAGGAAGTCCAGCAGTACCTCGCCAACGAGGAACAATTCGCGCTGCTGAGCAGCTATGAGGCCACGGAATTCAAGGCCGAACTTGCCCAGCTGCAATCGATGATCGACACCCCGGAACAGGGAGGTAGTTAGCCATACATCTCGATGACGATGTTGATGCTTTGAAAACGTGTGCATTTCATGGAAGAAACCAATCGTTGTTACAACAAGGCGGATATATGTTTTCAAGAATTCTTTGTGGAACGGCCCTGCTCGCTTTCGCCGGGATGGCGCAGGCGACCATCTCGCTCTCGGCGAGTCCCGGCAACGCCCAGGTGTCCCTGAGCTGGTCCTATTCGAACGAAACGCCGGTCACCCAGGAGGTCTATCGGGATACTGACTCGAACCCGAGTGGCCGCGTGCGTATCGGAAGCGTCAGCAGCAGCACGCGCAGCTTCACTGCGACCGGGCTGAGCAACGGCACTACCTACTATTTCTGGATCAAGAACACGGTCAATGGAGTGGCCACGAATTCGAATACTGCGTCGGCCACGCCCGCGGGAAGCGGTGGAGGCGGCGGCGCCATCACCGGCGCGACCTGCTCATCCTCCGGCAGCACCTCCATCACCGCGACCATTCGCGTGACGAGTGGCACGTACGACGGCGGTTGCCGTACGTTCAACCCGAGCGGCGCGCTGGGCGACGGCAGCCAGGAAGAAGGCCAGGATCCGGCCTTCCGCGTCGAGAACGGCGCAACGTTGCGCAACGCCATCCTCGGCAGCAACGGTGTCGACGGCGTGCACTTCTACAACGGCGGCAACCTGCAGAATTTCCGCTGGACCAATGTCGGCGAAGACGCGTTCACGATCAAGTCCGCGGGCACGGTGAACGTGTCCGGAGTGACGGGTGTCAACAGCGAAGACAAGTTCGCGCAGGTCAATGCGGAGTCGACGCTCAACGTGTCGAATTGCATCGTCGACAACGCGGGCAAATTCCTGCGCCAGAACGGCGGCACCACGTTCAAGATCACGGTCAACGTCGATCGCTGCCAGATCTCGAACATGGGTGAAGGCATCTTCCGCACGGATAGTTCGAGCAGTGTTGCGAGGCTGACCAACAGCCGCCTGCGCAACAGCGGGTCGCTGTGCATCGGGCCCTGGGCGAGTTGCACGGGCTCGGGGAATACGAACTACTGATCAGGGGGGGAGAGACGGGCCGGGGGTGGCAGCACCCCCGGCATTTCCGTCCGGAGGATGAGGTGATGGCGGAAACGAGGACATTGCATTCAGTGAGTCTGCGCGGCGTAGTCATTCCGGCATTGGTGGTATTCGTGGCGATCGTCTGGTGGTCGAGCCGACATGCCGGCGAGCCGGCGAGCGACGCTGCGTCCGCGAATCCGGCGCCATCATCCGCGACGCAATCGGAGTGGCCGCAATTGGCCACCGGGAATCACGAGAGCAATGACCTGGCGCCGTCCGCGCAGTTCGCTGTCGAAGTTGGCGCGGACGCCAGCTTCGGCGCGTACGTTGACGGCAAATATCGATTCCTCGAGCCCTCGGAAAAACTTCGGGCCGCCTTGCTCGAGCGCGAGAAAATCGCGGTGGCGATCAACACCGCGCGACAGTCCAACGACACGGCGGCGAAGGACGCCATCCCGGGCCTGCTCGCCGAGCTGGCGGCGCTCGACCAGAAAATTGGCACGCTCCTGCGGCCGGGCGATCTCGCCACATACGAAGTACTCAAGGATTCCGACATCGAGCAGTTTCAGCTCGATGACTACGCTGGAGGGGTGAACGCTGTCGCGCCGGTGAGCGACACCGATCGCCGGGCAATTCTCTACACGAAACTGGTGCACCGGCAGCGTTTCCGCCAGGTTCTGGCCGATTCGCGCCTGATGACAGGTGAGTTGAACGCCAGCGAGCGCCAGTTCGCGTTCGCGGAAGTGAGTCGAGCACTCGCTGAATCGCGCGACGGTTACCTGCAGGAGGTTCGTCAGTATCTCTACAACGACGAGCAGTTCGCGCTGCTACGCAACTACGAGAACAGCGAGTATGCGGCCGAGCTCGAGAAACTGCGCGGGATTGCCGGGGACGAATGAGCGCGTGTCAGATTACGCCCGGGATGAAGCGCCACTTCACGCGCTTCATGTATTCCGCGTAACCATTGTCGGTGAGCAGCAGGTGCCGTTCTTCGGTGATGGCGCGCAGCGCGTAGATGGTGGTCCATCCACACAGCGCGAGCAGCGCGTAGGCGGCGTTGCGGACATTGCCGCTGATGAACACCAGGTACAGGTTGGGCAGCGCGCCGATCCACCACGCGAGGTTCTTGGCCGCGTAGGCGGGATGCCGCACGAAAGCATACGGGCCGTGGCTGATGATGCCCCGGTTGGTGAGGTTGCTGGCCTTGAACCCCAGCGCCACCGACGCCCAGGAGTAGATAGACAAGGCCGCCAGCAGCGAGATGTTGGCGGCGAAATGCACGGCAGTATTTTCGAATTGCGGGAAATCACTGCTCTGCCACTCGAGAAAGCGGCTGGTGAAGTCATTGAACGGCGGATAACACGCAAGGCAGATGGCCCAGCCGAAGAACGTGGGGTCCACCGTGCGGATACGGTTGTTGAGCGCCGGCACTTCCACGATGTAGCCGATCGTGAAGAGCAGCGTGTCGATGAACAGGATGAGCTGAAAGCAGGCCCAGAACAGCGAGGAGTCGAACAGTTGCCGGCCGCTGACGCCTTCGTGGACGCCATCGAAGAATTGCACCACCGAGTTCGCCATGTCGCCGGCATGGTTGAGACACCAGTTGATCATCAGCGGCGCGAAGAAGAACTTGAGAAGCAATGCCAGGCCCGCCTGCTTGGCGGGCGGCGAGAGGCCGGCATTCAGCGGCAGGCGCCAGGGCTGTCGAGCCTGGAGAGCGCGACGCGCGGGCGATTGCGGCCTGCGCACGCGCAAGAAGCTGAATTGAAGCCCACGCAGAAACACGAACGCCTTGGAGTGCAACCACGGGTAGCGCGCGTAGTAAGGAATGAGCACCACCGCGTACAGCGCGATCAGCGTCAGCAGCAGCGTGCGGATGGACAAGACTGCGTCGATCTCGAACATGCCGAACTGCCACTGGCCCTGCAGCATGCCGCGGTGAAAGCCGCTCAGGTCGGAAATGACCCAGTACGAAAGGCCTACGAAGCCGAGAGTCGAGAAGTAGTTGGCGGCGAAGCGCCGTGTGAATATTGCGGAGGGCATGTCATGGTTGTTGGTTAGCGCGCCCGGTCGTGCCGCCGGATTGTCGCACGAGCCGCACGATTCGTTCACCGGCAAGAACGATATCGCCGCTGCGATCGTCGACCGACATGCTGTAGAAGTGACGCACCGTGTGGCTCGGGAGCGCTTCCCACGCGTGGCCGCCATCGCGTGAGCGCAGAAGCGAGCCCTGACTACCCACGAGCAGCAGATTGCCGGTACGTGGCTCCAGCATTCCGTGGCGCAACACACCGTCGGTGACACTCGGTACCACGCGCCAGGTCAAACCATCATCCGACGAACGCAGGATCGTGCCGTGTGTGCCGAAACACACCAGCGCGCCGGTGCGCGGGTCGCGCAGTATCCGGCGCAGTTCCTGGGTGCTGCCCGACGTCACGCCACGCCACGAAACGCCGAGGTCGGCTGAACGCAGGAGGGTCCCTTTCGCCCCCATCAGAAAAAGAGTGTCGGTCGCTTCATTGGCGAAGCTTCCGAACAGATCCTGCCGGGTGCCCGTGTCGATGAGGCTCCACTGGCGCGCTCCATCGGTGCTGCGCGCGGCTACTCCGGCTTCGCCGGCGACGAGCATTACGCCGGCGCGCTCCAGCACCGCGCCTTGCCAGATCGGAAATCGCTCCTGCGGGATCGGAATGCTGCTGACCTGCCAGCTCACGCCGTCGTCGTTCGACACCTGCATCGCGCCACGCGCTTCGACGGCGACGAGAATCCTGCGGCGTTGATCGACCAGGACCCACGGAAATGCGCGTTCGGCTTCGATGGGCGTCGAGTGGCGCAGATCCCAGACGCTGCCGTCGGCGTTCGAGCGAAGAATGGCGCCCGGCGGCCCCACCGCGACCAGTGCCTCGCCTGACGGTGCGACGATGAGCCCGCGAAGATCAGGCGGAGTATTCGGATTCGGGTAGGTGATGGGTAGCGGCTGCCAGCTCGCGCCACCATCCGCAGACCGGATGATGTCGCCGAGCTTGCTGGTGGCGATCAGCGCTTTGCCGCGCGGTGCCGGTTCGATTTCGCGCAGCGAAAGATCGAGCGCGCCGCGGTCTTCGGTCCACCGCGCTCCGGAATCCGTCGAGCTCAGCACCATGCCGCCCGTACCGAACGCGATGAGGCGATTTCGCGTCGTATCGTTGATCAGGCCGCGCACATCACCGTGCACGCCGTCCGAGGCGCGGGTCCATGACGCGCCGCCGTCGGTGGAGCGGGCCAGTGCGCCACCCTGGCCAATGGCGAGCAGCGAGCCGCTGCGCGTGTCGAAGCGAATCGCGTTCAGAAAATTCTTGCGGCCGTCGAGCACGATTTCGCCAACTTCCCAGCTTCGTCCGCCGTCCGCGGAGCGCAGCACATCGCCGTTGTGCCCGGTCATCACGATTGCGTTGCGCACCGGATCCAGGGCGCAATCGGTGAAGAACGCCTTGGAGCTCGACTGCATGAGGTCCCAGCTCTGGCCGTCGTCCCCGGATGTCAGAAATCGGCCGAGCGCGCTGGTGGCGAGCAGTAGTTTGCCGAAGCGATGAAACGCGGTGACCGGTGTGGCCGGATCCGGCATCGTGAGCGCGGTGATCTGCCAGGACTCCCCTGCGTTCTTCGAGTAGCCGACCATGCCCTCGTCGCCGCCGATCAGCATGGCCTTCGTTGCCGGATCGACGAACAAGGTCTGGAATGCGACTGTGAGCTGCGAATCGATCGGGCTCCACTTCCTGCCGTCGTCGATCGAGCGTAATACGCGCCCGTTCGTCCCCACCGAGACCCACGTGCGACTGCCGGGCTGATTCACGACAGCGCGCAGGTCGGTGTCCGTTGTCGTGTGTTGCACCGCCAGCCAGGTGCGTCCGGCGTCCGTCGATCGCAGGATGGCCCCGGAAGCTCCCACCGCGATGAGCACGTCGCCGCGTTCATTCGAGGCAACGCGTGCAAGGTCTGCGGACACCGGCGTGATGGCATGCACCCAATGCACGCCGTCCTCGGAACGAAGGATCGTGCCATCGCTGCCCCAGACGAGCAGCACACGCGAACCGTTCACGAGCAAGCCGCCATTCAGCTCGGGATTGATGACCTGTGGCACATAGGCCGGCGCGGGGTCGCGCGCGGCCGCGGTGCTTGTCGATGTGCCGGCCAGAGTCGACAAGACGATAGTCGACAAGACGATAGCCGACAGGAAGTTCTGCGCGGCCCGCATCCGCGCGGTGTCATGCGCCATCGATGCGGGTGGGTCGGGAGTCGCCTGTGGCTGACTCGGTAGCGGGTCGCGCCAGCTCCGATAGTTTCGTGATCAGGCGGTCCATCACTTCCACGTTGCGCTGAATGCGCTGATGCTGCTCCCGGACCTGGTCCTCGGTGAATTTGTACTTCGGGTTGAGCAGCATGTTCGTCGTGGTATGCACGACGGCCAGGGGAGTGCGCAGGTCGTGCGCCATTTTCGCCAGCACGGCTTCCAGACCTTTCAGTTCTTCTTCCATTCCTGAACGGTAACGCCGACGAAGGAGCTTATCCAGCCCTATTGTCAGGAGCGTTGAGCGGGGCGAGCCACGCCGCGATCGGCGTGGCTCCCGATCATCTGATCATCTCGGATATTCGACGATCACGTTCACCCGACGGTTGTCCTGTGGGTTGTAAGAGAATCGTCGCTTCTGGCCGAAGCCTTCAGCAGTCAGCCGCGAACGGTCGATGCCGAAGTTGTCCACCAGGTAGTTCACGACGTTCTGGGCACGCTGCTGGGAGATCACCATGGCCTGCTCGGGTGTCGCCTGCAGATTGCCGGTATGCCCTTCCACGGTGGCGGTTACCGTCGGGTTGGCCTTGAGGAAGTCGGCCAGGCCGCGAAGCTCATTGCGAAATTCCGGCTTGATGGCGGTGTCCCGCGCATCGAAATCGATCGCCAGCGCCATGGTCGTGCGCGCGGGACGAACATACAGTCCCTCGATGTCCGTGGCGCAGGCGACGATCGCCCCAATGCGGCGGTTCACACGCTTGCCCTCATCGGTGGAGTTGTCGGCGATGGGCCGTGTTTCTCCGTATCCGACCGGCGTCAACCGTGCACTGTCAACCTTCAGGTTGCGAACCAGATAACTCACCACCGCATTGGCGCGGCGCTCGGACAGGCGCTGATTGGCCTCATTCGTGCCCACATCGTCGGTGTGACCTTCGATCACGGCGCTCGTCTGTGGATACTTTTTCAGGAACGTGCCGATGACGGCGAGTTTTTCCTGCTCCGCGAGCTGGACCTTGTCCGCGTTGATCTCGAACTCGAAGTTGAGCAGTGAGCAATACCGGTCGGTCTGAACAGGTGTTGGCGGCGGCGGTTCCACGACGACTGGAGGTGGGGCCACTGCCACGGGCGGCGGTGGCGGCGGCGGTGCGACGTACGCGGGCGCGGGTGCTGCGCCGAAGCGGAACAACACGCCGGCCGAATAAAGATCGATGTCGCCCATGTTGCCGACGGAGTCGTCGACCCGGTAGCGCTCGGCCTCCAGGCGCATGCCGAACCGGCGCGTGAACATGTATTCGAGTCCCGCACCGAACTTGTAGTTCACCTCTTTGCTCTCGCTATTGGGCTCGACCACGTTCACCAGGCCGGTGCCTTCGAAGGCGCCTTCCACTTCGGAGTACGCCGCGCCCGCGCGCACGAATGCAGAGAACTTGTCGGTGAAGGGAACCGACAGCACTGCATCGAGATTCAGGCCGCGGGCTCCCAGCACTCCGTGCAGGGTTCCGGCGGGTACGGTGACGGAGGTGAAACCGAAGTCACCCAGATCGTAGTAACCACTCTCCAGGGAAAAGTACTTGTTGAACTGATAGCCACCGAACACCTTGAAGCCGGTGTCGCGTTCATTGTCGTCCATGAACGTGGTGGCAAATCCCTGGCTGAGCAGATCGGCGGCGATGCGGTCTTCGTCCACGTCGGTCTGCGAGGGACCGCCGTTTCCTCCGAAGTACCAGCCGGGATCGGCGGCAACGGTCAGTGGGGCTGTGAAGATTGCGAGGGCCGCGAATCCAAGCGTCGTCGAGGTCTTAGAAGATTTCATGTCGGTGTCCGTTTGATTCTGGTGAGTGCGAGACGGCTTACGGCGCCGGCACATTGATGACGGTGTTGACCAGCGTGACGGACGCGCCGAGTGAGATCACCCGGCCGTTCAGCGTGACGAGGTTGACGTTGCCGACGGTCGAGAACGACGCGCCAGCCTGGGAGAGGATCGTGCCGACCATGGTGCCGCCGCCGGCGGCATTGATCGTCGCGAAGCTGCCAACCTGCCAGAACACGTTTTTCGCCTGCGCACCACCCGCGAGGATGATGCTTTGCGGAGCCGCCACTCCCGGGCCGCCCACGGAGAGTGTCTGTGCCATCTGGAATACGAAGATCGCATTCGCATCGCCTTGCGCATCGAGCGTGAGGTCTCCGCCCTGGATCAGGAACGAACCACTCGGTGAGGTGTAGACGCCCGGCGCCAGCGTGAGCGAACCGAGATTGGCGCCCGGATTCGCGCCCGGTGCGAGGCCGGCCAGTTGCAGATACGCCGCTTGCGCATCGAGCCGCGCCTGCGTGGCGACGGCGCACTTGACCGCGTTCGGACCTGCGGAGGTCGGGCCCGTCGTGGAGTT